>JBBDNH010000150.1:0-14463 GCA_040877745.1 Dehalococcoidia bacterium | reverse complement strand
CGAGCGCGCGATCGACGTCCCGGTAGTCGCGGTGGAGCTCCACCACCTCCTCCAGCGACGCGCGCTCGCGGGCGAGCGCCTGCACGCGCTCGTGGTCGGCGGCGATCTCCGGCCGTCCCATCTCGGCCGTGAGCTCCTCGAAGCGCGCTTCGATTGCGGCGAGTCTGTCTGCTAGTGCCATCGTGCTGTTCCTGACACGACGAACCCCCATATGCTGGGGGCTCGGTTCGCTGCCGTGCCTATCGCATTATAGCGGGCTGGTCACGCTGAGCCCCGCAGTTCGCTCAGCAGCGCCTCAGCCCGCTCACGCGCGGCCTGCGACGTCTCTGAGCGGGCCTCAGGGCGCGCCAGGAACGCCTCGAGCGCGCGGAAGGCCGCGTTGCGCCAGCGAGCGGCGTCGGCCTCGCTGGGCGGCTTGTAGGCCTGGAGCTTTCGCGGGCCCTCGCTGCCGCCCTCGGCGATCTGCCAGTCCTTGAAGTGCGCCCCGAAGCCCGCACCGTAGAGCGCCGCGCCTAGCGGCGTCGCGATGGGAGGCACCTGGTGCGCCAGGCCCTCGGCCGTCTCCGCGCGCTGCGCGCTGTCGTACTCGACCATCAGATGGCCGCCGGGCGGCAGCAGTTCGTACAGCAGCACGAACAGCCGCTCGACGCCCTCCGCGCCGACATCGTGCGCGCTGCCGTCCGCCATCCGGATGCGAACGTTCGTTTCGGCCACCTCGACCCAGTTGTAGGAGGGTAGGGGCCCGCTGTTGTGGAGGCCGCTGAGCACGGGGTCGAGGCTCGTCCTGCCATCGAGCTCCAGCAGCAGTGCGAAGTAGCGCGCGCCGAAGCGGCTGCGGCGTCCCAGCAGCACGCGCAGCCGGCCTCCCGTAAGCTCTGCGCCGCCTAACGGGGTAAGGGGATGGTCAGGCTCCTCTGAGACGGGCGTCCAGCCCTGGAATCGGGCGTCGACCTCCATGTCGACGGCAGTCTAGCAGACGAACGGACGTTGACAGGCCCACGGTTCCCCGGCCAAGATGAAGCGGGATGGCAGACAAGCCGACGCTCTCGATCGAGTACTGTACGGTGTGCAAGTTCGGCGGACGGGCTGCCTGGCTGGCGCAGGAGGTCCTCAGCGCGCACGAGGGCGACCTCGCCGGTGTGACGCTGGTGCCGGGGCGCGGCGGCATCTTCGAAGTGCGCATCGACGGCGAGCTGTTGTTCTCACGCAAGGACGACGACCGCTTCCCCGAGCCGCGCGAGCTGAAGGACGCCGTACGCGCGGCGCTGGGCCTCGAACCTGTGCCTCGCCACGACTAACGGCGCATCTCGGCCGCGCAACAGATCTGTCGATCATCTGCCGTTACTTACACTGAGGACCGGGTCAGTCCCGCTCCCGCGGGGGACATTTGTCTATGAAGCGAAAACAACAGCCCCACGAGGCGCCGGCCACCTTCAAGGACTACTGCCTTATCCTGCAGCTCCACCCTGAGGCTGATGGTGGCATGGTCGAGGCTGCATACTGGCACCTGGCCAAGCGCTACAGCGAGGCCGGCAGCTCCGATCCGTCCGCCAAAGCACGGCTGGACGACCTGAACGAGGCGTACGGCGTATTGGGCTCTCCGAAGCACAGAGAAGACTACATGAAGCTGCGAGCGGAGGTCCTGGGCGAGGGTGCGCTGCCGGCGCCGCCGAAGCCGCCTCCGGAGCCCGTCCCGCTGGCTGTGATGGCGAAGCAGCGGGCTCGTATCGTCGAAGAGCCGGCCGTGCTGGCGGGACGCGACCAGCCGTTCTGGGCCAGGACTGGTGTATTCAAATGGCAGAACGCCGTCGCCGTCCTCGTGATGGGCGCGCTGGCGACCGCGGCGCTCTCGGCTGGCGTTCATCCCGCCGCCGTCGGCCTGCTGCTGCTCATCGGCGTGGCCATAACGGCCATGCCCACGCTCGGGAGCATGCTGCTGACGCAGCGGGGGAACCAACAGCGTCTGCGACTCGCCAATCTAAAGATCAGCCCGCCGCCCGACCCCGTCCCGCAACCCATCGCCAGGGCCATCGACTCTTCGGACGAGCGTAAGGCCGCCTGAGCCGGCTAGGCCTCAGGAGGGAGACCGGGTGTTATGATGATCGCACTATATATGTTATGTAGTGTCGCAATCCGGGCTCTTCGGGCGCCGCTCGAATCCAGCTAGGAGCCCGGGAATGTCACCAGCGATGTGGTGCTCTCCACGCCTTCGATCGTGCGGATGCGCTCGCTCAGGATCGGCGGGACTTTCGACAGGTCGTCGACCTCGATCTCGGCAACGATATCGTACGGGCCCATGACCTGGTGAACCGTGACGATCCCCTGGACCTGCTGTAGCGCGCTGAAGACGGCCTTGGTAGAGCCGGGATCGGTGACGATGAGGACGTAGGCCTTGATCATGGGGCACCTCCGTGCGCTCAACGGCCGCTCAGGAAGCGGCCGCTCATAGGCGAATCTCGTCATCACTATACTCGCTCCCGGCCACGCGTCAATATCGGGCGGCCGACCGCCTGTCGGCTACAATAGTGGGCGTGACGACCCATCGGCATACGATCGACCGGCGAGTGATCCGCAGCCTGGAGCGCGCAATCGGCAACGAGGCCGTGCTCTGGCGACCTGAACAGCTGCTCGCGTTCGAGTACGACGGCACCATAGAGCGCGCGCAGCCCCAGGCGGTCGTGTTTCCCACAAGCGCGGAGCAGGTCGCGGAAGTCGTGCGTATCGCGCTCGACGCCGGCCTGCCCGTGGTACCGCGAGGAGCCGGCACCGGGCTGAGCGGCGGCGCGGTCGCGGCGCTGGGCGGCGTTGTGGTGGCGCTGACACGCATGAAGCGCATCCTGGAGGTCGATACCGAGAACCGGCTCGCCGTCGTCGAGCCCGGCGTCGTGAACCTGGAGCTATCGAAGGCCGTCGAGCCGCTCGGGCTCTACTACGCGCCCGACCCGTCCAGCCAGCGCGCCTGCACGCTCGGTGGCAACGTCGCCGAGAACGCCGGCGGGCCGCACTGCCTGGCGTACGGCGTTACGACGAACCACATCCTGGGCCTTGAGGTCGTCACGCCCGAGGGCGAGATCGTGTGGCTCGGCGGCCGCACGCGTGAGACGCCGGGCTACGACCTGCGCGGCGTGTTCGTCGGCTCCGAGGGCACGCTGGGCATCGCGACGAAGATCGTCGTGCGCCTGCTCCGGCTGCCTGAGGCGACCCGGACGTTGCTCGCCATCTTCGACGAGGTCGACCAGGCGAGCGCCGCCGTCTCGTCGATCATCGGTCGCGGCATCGTGCCCTCCGCGCTGGAGATGATGGACCGCGAGATCATCCGCGCCGTCGAGCCTGCGCTGCACGTCGGCTATCCGATGGACGCCGGTGCGGTGCTGCTGATCGAGGTCGATGGCCTGCGGGAGGCCGTCGTGGAGCAGGCCGAGGCCGTACGCGACGTCTGCCTGCGCGAAGGCGCTCGTGAGGTGCGCGAGGAATCGGAGGCAGCCGAACGCGAGCGGCTCTGGGCCGGTCGCAAGGGCTCGATCTCCGCGCTGGGCCGGCTCGCGCCGAACTACTACGTCCTCGACGGCGTCGTGCCGCGCACGAAGCTGCCCGCGGTGCTACGCCAGGTCTATGCGCTGGGCGAGCGCTACGGCTTCCCGATCGCGAACGTCTTTCACGCAGGCGATGGCAACCTGCACCCCAACGTCCTGTTCGACGAACGGCGTCCCGGCGAGAGGGCGCGCGTGCTGGAGATTGGGGCGGAGATCATGCGCCTTTGCGTGGATGCCGGCGGCAGCATCACCGGCGAGCACGGCGTGGGATACGAGAAGCGCAGCTTCATGGAGTGGATCTTCTCGGAGGCCGACATGGCCGCGATGGCGAAGGTGAAGGCCGCGTTCGGGTCGAACGATCTCTACAATCCGTGTAAGGTGTTCCCCACGGGGAAAGGCTGCGGTGAGGTATCGCAGGCGCAGATCGAGCGCGTGATGGCGCAGGCAGGCCCGGACGCCTATGTGTAGTTATGTCTAGCAGTGCGCCCGTCCGGACCGATCTCGAAGCAGCCCTGCGCGAGCTCCTCGGCGATGGGCTCACCGGTGGCGACGCCGCGTTCGCGGTCGATGGCATGCTGCCCGAGTTCGTCGCCACGCCCGCCTCGGTGGACGAGCTTGCATCGGTGCTCGCGGCGGCCGGCGACCACGGTGCGGCCGTCGTTCCCTGGGGCGGCGGGCGGCACATGGGTCTCGGTAACGCGCCGGCGCGCTACGACGTTGCGCTGCGCACGGGGAAGCTCGACCGCGTGATCGAGCACGAGCCCGCCGACCTCACGATCACCGTCGAGGCAGGCACAACGATGGGCGCGCTGCAGGAGCTGCTGCGCGAGCACGGCCAGTTCCTGCCCATCGACGCGCCCACCGATGCCACGGTCGGCGGTGTGCTCGCCTCGGGCGTGAGCGGGCCATCGCGACACGCCTACGGCCTCCCGCGCGACTGGCTGCTCGGTTGCCGCGTCGCGCAGGCCGGCGGCGTCATGGTGCACGGCGGCGGGCGCGTCGTGAAGAACGTCGCGGGTTACGACCTGCCGAAGCTGTTCGTCGGGTCGCTGGGCACGCTGGGCGTGATCGTCGAAGCGACGTTTAAGGTCTCGCCGCTGCCGCCGGCGCAGGAGACGCTCGTCGTCCACGCCGCGTCCGTCGAAGCAGCCGCGTCGCTCGTCTTCGCCGCGGACGAGCGCTCACTGTCGCTGCGCGCGGCCGCGCTGCGCGCCCAGGGCGCCGACATGCAGGCCGTGTTCTGGCTCGCAGGCCCGCCCTCGGCCGTCGACCGGACGTCGCGCGAGCTGCACGAGCTCGCGACCGGCGCGGTCGAGCGACTCGAAGGCCGTGCGTCCGAGCCGTGGTGGAGCAGCCTGGTTGACGTCCCGACGTCCGGCCTGGAACTCCGAGCCTCGTTGCCGCCGTCGGCGGTCGCGGGCTTCATCGCGGGCTGGGAGGGCGAGGTCGTTGCATACCCGACGACCGGTCTCGTCCTGGTGCGGCTCGAAGCCACAGCGACCGAGGAGTTGGCCGGACAGGTTGCGCGCGCCCGCGCTCTCGCCGAGGCGAGCGGTGGCACCCTGGTGGTGGCGTCCGCGCCCGCCGAGCTCAAGAAGCGCCTCGACGTCTGGGGCGAAAGCGAGGGGCTCCCGCTCATGCGACGGCTCAAGCAGCAGTTCGACTCGAATAACACCTTGAACCCGGGCCGCTTCGTCGGAGGGCTCTAACGTGGCGTCTGACGTCGTTCGCATCATCGACCGGCCCTCGGACGCAGACATGAGCCAGTGCGTCCACTGCGGGTTCTGCCTCCAGCAGTGTCCGACGTATCTCCAGCTCGGCATGGAGACCGACTCGCCCCGAGGACGGATCCACCTCATCCGCGCGCTCGCGGACGGGAACGCGGACGCGACGCCGGAGCTGGTGCGCCACCTCGACCTATGCCTGCAGTGCCGCGCGTGCGAGACGGCGTGCCCCTCCGGCGTGCCGTTTGGGCGCATTATGGAGTCGGGCCGGGCGATGCTCGTGCAAGAGAGGAAGGCCCCCCTACCCTGGCGCGCTCGCGTCTGGCTGCTCAAGCAGCTCTTCCCCTACCCGAAGCGCCTACGCGCGCTGTTCTCCTTGCTGCGACTCTACCAGCGCACGGGCCTCCAGCGGCTGGTGCGAGCCACCCGACTGCTTCGACTGCTACCGGGTGGCCTAGCCGAAGCGGAAGCAATGCTACCCCACGTCCCGGCGCGGCCGTTCGTGCTCGACACCCGGCCTGCAGCCCCCGATCTCAAGCGAGGCCGCCTTGCGCTGCTGACGGGCTGCGTGATGCCGCTCCTGTATCCGCAAACGCACGAAGCGACGGTGCGCGTGCTCGCCCGCCACGGCTACGAGGTCGTGGCGCCGCCGGGACAACGCTGCTGCGGAGCGCTGAACCTCCACGCCGGCGACCGCACGACCGCGCGCGACCTCGCCCGCCGTAACATCGACGCGTTCCTCGATTCCGAGATCGACGCCGTCATCGTGAACTCGGCCGGCTGCGGCTCGACGCTGAAGGAGTACGGCGAGCTGCTAGAGCAGGACGCCGCCTACGCGGAGAAGGCGCGCCGGTTCTCCGCCATGGTGCGCGACGTGACCGAGTTCCTCGCCGCGCTGCCGCTTGAGTCGCCAACGACCGAGGTTCCGCAGCGCGTGACGTATCAGGATTCGTGCCACCTCGTGCACGCCCAGAAGGTGCGCTCCGCGCCCCGCGAGCTGCTGCGCGCAATCCCGGGCCTGGAGCTCGTCGAGCTCGAGACACCCGACCGATGCTGCGGCAGCGCGGGCATCTACAGCTTCGCCCAGCGCGAGATGTCGCTCCGGCTGCTCGACGACAAGATGCGCGACGTGGCGTCGACCGGCGCTCACGTGATCGCGACGGCAAACCCCGGTTGCGCCATGCAGCTCGAGGCCGGCCTGCGACGCCACGGCATGCAGGGCCGCGTCGTCCACGTGGTCGAGCTGCTGGACGAGGCCTATCGCGCGGAGGATGCGTCATGAGCGGGCGCTTCTACTTCGCGTGGGGGCTCGCCGTGCTGCTGGCGCTGGTACTGCCGGTCGCGGTCCCGTACGCCATCTGGCCGCCCGGGGCCATCGCGGAGGAAGGCCGCCACGCCGATGGCCCTGCCGAGTGCGGCCGCCGCGCGAAGATCGACGCCCGAAACTACACCCACTTCTCTGCGTCGATGCTGCCGCTCAGCTCGGACGTTGAACGTTGCTACCGGCCGCCTGGCGGAGACCTCATCTACACGGCGAAGGTGACCGCACACGGCCCGTACGGCATCCCAATCGCATCCACGAACGTCGGACCAACCGGCGGCGGCGCTCTCACCGGCGACGGTCGCGCGTCCCTGTTTGCGATGCTCGCTCTCGTTAGCGGCGCAGTCCTCGTGTCGATGCCGTTCGCGCTCCTGGCGGTGCGCTCCGCCCTGCGACCACGCCTGGGCACGGCATCATGAGCACGCCGATCCACATCCACGGGCAGCCGGGCGACGTCGCGCCGATCGTCCTACTGCCGGGCGACCCCGGGCGCGCCACTCGCGTCTCAGAGCGGCTACACAGGGTGCGCCGCTACAACGAAAATCGTGGGCTGCTCGGCTACACGGGCCGCTACAAGCGCAAGCCGGTCTCGGTGCAGACGACCGGCATGGGCGCGCCATCTGCCGCGATCGTCGTGGAGGAGCTGGCCGAGTTGGGCGCGAAGATCGTGATCCGCATCGGAACGTGCGGCGCCACTATGCCGAGCATCCACCCGGGCGACCTGGTCATTGCGACGGCCGCCTGCCCGCTCGACGGCACGACGCAGCAGTACCTCGACGGCGACCCCTACGCGCCCGCCGCGACGTTCCGCGTCGTGCGCGCGCTGGTTGAAGCGGCGGAGCGGCTCAAGGTGCGCCACCACATCGGGCCCGTGGCGACCGAGGACGCGCTCTACGCCGTCACGCCGGACTGGGCCGAGGGGCTATCGTCGCGGGGCGTGCTCGCGCAAGAGATGGAGGCGAGCGCAGTCTTCACCGTCGCCGCGCTGCGCGGCATGGAGGCCGGCTGCGTGCTCGTCGCGTCGAACAGCGCCGGCACGCACGAGCGGCTGCCGGACGGCCAGCTCCTTCCGGCCATCGATCGCATGATCGGCGTCGCACTAGAGGCTGCGCTGGCACTCCAGAGCGGCTAGCCGAGCCGCTTCTCGTACCAGCCGACGTCCCAGTAGCGGCCGAACTTGTAGCCGACTTCGTGCATC
This sequence comes from Dehalococcoidia bacterium, assembly GCA_040877745.1. Taxonomy (GTDB): domain Bacteria; phylum Chloroflexota; class Dehalococcoidia; order DSTF01; family RBG-16-68-14; genus JBBDNH01. The sequence continues at coordinate 6,687 of JBBDNH010000150.1, read as the reverse complement.
ACGCCTACGAGCGTGAAGCCAAAGCGCTCGTGCAGCGCGACCGAGGCGTCGTTCGGCAGCGTGACGCCAGCGAGCGCCATGCGGACGCCGGTGTCCGCGATCGCGTCGAACAGCGTCGTGTAGAGCAACGAGCCGATGCCACGGCCGGTGGCCTCGGGCGCCAGGTAGACTGTCGACTCCACGCTCGTGTCGTAGGCGGCCTTCTGCCGGAACTGATGCGTGTCCGCGTAACCGAGAACCGCGCCGCCCTCCTCCGCGACGAAGAGCCGGCGCCGTCCAGAGTCCGCGAACTGCTCGAGCCACGGACGGCGCTGCTCGACCGTGACCGGCTCCACGTCGAACGTGATCGGCGTGTGGACGATGTAGTGGTTGTAGATCTCGGTCAGCCGCGCCAGATCGTCCGCGCCACCGCGCCGCACGGAGACGCCGGCAATCGATGGCCTGGGGCTCTCCTCGACTGTCATGGCACGATCATAGCGCCGTCCGATGCTGATCGGGCCCGCAGCGGGGTTACGTTTGCGTTACGTGTGGCCCAGATGCGCCACCACGCTCTCGATCTGCTCGCCCAGCGGCAGCGACGTCTCCACGCTCACGTGCGACCCGACCGGCAGCTCGTCGATCGGCTCCCGGCGCTCCTGCTGGACTTGGTAGATCTCCCAGCGTCCATCCGAGACGGCGCGCTCCTCGCCCACGCGCTGGCTCAGTCGCTCCCAGATCACCGACTCCGCCGCCTCGCACTCGATGGCGACGAAGCGCGCCTCGGTCTCCGCCGCAAGGCGCAGCGCGCCCTGGCGCTGGTCGCGGCTCAAGTAGGTCGCATCCAGGATCACGGCCCGTCCCTGCTCCAGCCACGGGCGCGCGTGGCCCAGGAGCGCATCGTACGTTTGCTCTGTGATCTCGGGGCTGTACGCGCCGGCATCGAGCGGGTCCGGCCGCCGCTCGGTCGGCTCGATGCCGAGCAGGCCCTTGCGCGCGACGTCGGACGAGAAGACGGCCGCGCCCAGGTGAGCTGCCAGCGCGTTCGCGAGATGGCTCTTGCCGCTGCCCGTGACGCCGACGGTGATCATCAGCGTCCGCGGCGTGCGTTGTGTCGCGTACCGGTGCGCCAGCTCGAAGTACGCGCGCGCGCCGTCCGCGACTGCGCGCTTCTGCGCCTCGTCGATCTCTGGTTGGTCGAGCTGGAAGCCGTCGACCTTGCCGCGCACGTACGCTCGGTAACATTTGTAGAACGGCAGCAGCAGCGGCAGCGTCGAGTCGAGCGTCGCGCCCAGGTAGGCGCCCAGCAGCTCGTCCGACAGATCGCGACGGCCCCAGAACTCCAGGTCCATCGCCAGGAACGCGATGTCCGCCGCGACGTCCGAGTAGCGGAAGCGCTCGTTGAACTCTATGCAGTCGAAGATGCAGACGCCATCGCGTGTGAAGCAGACGGCGTCCGCGCGCAGGTCGCCGTGGCAGTCGCGCGCCCTACCCTCCTGCACGCGCCTCGCGAAGAGCGCAGCATCCTCCTCGGCCGTTTCCTCGACGAACGCCCGGATCTGGTCGAACTGGTGCTGGTGCACCGTCCGGCCGATGTAGGCCTCGGTCTGTTCGAAGTTCTCGCGCCAGTTGCCCATCGCGGTCTCGAGGCTGCCGTAGCTGTCGATCTCGTCGCTCCGCTCCGACGACGCGTGGAACTCGGCGATGCGGCGCGCGAGCATGGCGATCTGCTCGCTCGTGACGGCGTCGCGTTCCAACATCGGCGTCATCATGCCGTCGTCCGGCAGCCGGCGCATCTTCACCGCGTAGTCGACCACCTCGCCCTCCGACTCGACCCTGGTCGCGCCCCCAGAAGTCGCCACTGGCACAACGCCGAGGTACGTGTCCTCGCACAGGCGACGGTTCAGCCGCACCTCCTGCTCGCAGTAGTGGCGGCGCTTCTCGAGCGTCGTGAAGTCGAGGAATCCCAGGTCGAGCGGCTTCTTCAGCTTGTAGACGAACTCGCCGGCAAACAGCAGGTACGAGATGTGCGTCTGGCGCAGCTCGACCGCGTCGACGGCGTCAGGATAGGCCTCCGGCGACAGGAGCGCTGCGATGTGCGGCGGAAGCTCGACTTTCAACACGTCGGCCTAGCCGGCCACGTCCTGCGGCCGCTTGAAGCCGTACGGCTCATAGAGGCCGAAGAGGATGAACTCGAAGATGCCGTAGCCGGTGTCGCTGCCCAGTGTCGCCCGGCAGACGGTCTCGTTCTGGCCGGCGATGCGGACGACAGTCTCGGCGTCAGTCAGGTCCCACGTCTCGCCTTCGACCGCCAGTTCGCCGCGGTACTGGCCGTGGCGCCAGAGATCGCCGGCGTAGGCGTAGCCGGCGCCTGCCATCTGCAGCAGCGAGAGCGGCTCCAGCTCGAGGGTTAGCTCCTTGCCGTCCTGCCCGGCCAGCACGATCGTGCCGCCGTTGAACGTGCGCGTGCCGGGCTTCATGCGCAGGTCGTGGCTCACCACGCGCAGCGGCTCTTCGTCGTGCTCGGTGCCGTACGCGTGCAGGCGCGCCGCGGCTTCGTGCCAGCGCCTGCCGTCGGCCTCCTCCGAGACCGTGTACATGAGTGCGTAATCGTCGAACTGGATCGGCGCCCAGTTCCAGAAGAAGCCCATCGGCCCGCCGCGCACCGGCGCGGAGCGCGGCTCGCGGTCACCCACTCCGCGGATGCCCCACGAGTGGTCGCGCGCGCCGCGCCAGGATTCGTGGTCCACCTGATGCTCCTCGCCGCCGGCCGTGAGCGTTCCGGACCAGCGCCCCACCTGCGTCAGGCGCGTGTAGTTCATCACGACGCGGTTGCCGGCGCGACGGAAGAAGTGCGGCTCCTCGAACGGGAACGTGACGCCCTCGAACGTAAGGTCGAAGCTCAGGCCCCACTCGTTCGGCTCGCACCAGGCACGCAGCTTGCGCAGGCCTTCGAGCACCTCGACGCCGATCGGCCCGACGGCCGTGCGCGAGCGGTCGCCGGCCAGCTCGCGGGACGCCCGCACGATGTACTGCCGCTCGTTGCGCTGCACGACGGTCGCGAACGCGTCGATCACGCCGAGGTTCGGATACACGCCCATCGCGATCACGAGGAAGGTGTCACCGGTCAGGTCGTGGCAGTTGAAGTAGTAGCGATCGTAGAAGTTGCGATCGCTCGTGACCACGCGATCGAACGTCTCCGGCGTCTGGTGTGTCAGATAGTCGTCGAACGGTGTGAGCATGCGCGTCTCCTCTCGCTCGGCCATTCTAGCTTGCGCGGCCGCGCCAGGAGAAGGCCGCCTAGACCGCGCGGCCAGCCGAGCTTATCCTGGCCGAGGAGGTGGGGCCATGATCGATACAGGACTAGCGGGCAGGACTGCCATCGTTACGGGCGCGAACCACGGCATCGGCGCGGCCACGGCGCAGGCGCTCGCCGCACAGGGGGCATCGGTGTTCGTCCACTACCTGCGCTGGCGCGGCGACCTCTCGCAGCTCGGATCTCCCGGCGCGGGCGGCGAGGCGCTCTACCGCTCTCGACAGGCCGCGCCGCCGGACGAGCTGATCGCGTCGATCCGCGCAAATGGCGGCCGCGCCGAGGCGTGGGAGGCCGACCTCAGCGACCCGTCGACGATCCCCCAGCTGTTCGACCGCGTGGAGGACGCGTTCGGTCCGGTGGAGGTGCTTATCAACAACGCGGCGCACTGCCGTTCCGATAGCTTCCTGCCGGAGAGCGTGGGCGGCCGCGACCTCTACGGCGAAGCGCTGCCGAGCGTCACCGCGGCGACCCACGACAACCACTTCGCGATCAACAGCCGCGCGGTGGCGTTGACGATGGCAGAATTCGCTCGGCGCCACATCGAGCGCGAAGCCAACTGGGGCCGAATCATCAATATCAGCACCGACGCTGCGGCCACGTTCCCACACGAGGTCTCCTACGGAGCGAGCAAGTACGCACTGGAGTCGTACAGTCGCTCCGCCGCAGTAGAGCTGGGGCGTTATGGCGTGACAGTGAACGTTGTGTCGCCCGGCCCGATCCAGACGGGCTACATTACGCCGAAGGCCGAGGAAACGTTGATCTGGAGGATCCCGCTCACCCGCCTCGGTGTGCCCGAGGACGTCGCGGACGTGATCGCGTTCCTAACGTCGGAGCAGGCGCGCTGGCTCACCGGCCAACTGCTCTACGTGGGCGGCGGCCACCGGATGGGCTAGGCGGCGGTCGCGAGTGGCTCCCGCTCGGTCTGCTGGACTTCTTCGACGGCCGGCGGATCCGGCTCCTGTTCCTCGACCTCGCGAGTCGCGTAGGAGAGCAGGCTGCTGTCGGGGAGCTGGCCGGTCACGATGGTGAAGTAGGCTACGAGGCCGAGCCGGTCGAACGCGGTTTGCCACGGGGGCTGGGGCATGGTATCTCCTCTCGGAAGGTGCGGGCTTCGCGTATGGTATCGGCCACGGCGCGCGAACCTGTTGCCCTCCAGAACCCTACCATGCGCTAAGCTGGGTCGCGCGAGAGGAGGCACCCACCATGACCACGGCCGTCGAACCGCGAGAGCACACCGTCGAAGCGAACGGGCTGCGCTTCCGCTACGTGGAGTGGGGCGAGCCGGGCGCGCCGCCGATGGTCCTCCTGCACGGGCTGAGCAGCACCTGCCGCATCTGGGACGCCGTCGCGCGCGCGTTCCAGGACCGCTACCACATCCTGGCGCCCGACCAACGCGGCCACGGCGAGACGTCGTGGCCCGAAGCCGCCGACTACACGACCGACGACTACGTGGCCGATCTCGAGGCGCTCGTCGACGGCTGGGGGCTCGACCGCTTCGCGCTGGTCGGCCTCTCCATGGGCGGCATGAACGCCATCGCCTACGCGGCGCGCCACCCGGACCGCGTGACGCACGTCGTGCCCATCGACATTCCACCCAAGATCGCCCGCGAGAAGCGCCCGTCGCTCGAGATAGAGAAGCACATCTCGGAGCACGGCCATCCGATCGTCGACACGCACGACGCCCAGCTCATGCTCGTCCGGCTCAGCAACAAGACCACGCCGGAGCCGGCGCTGCGCCACCGGCTATCGCACCTGCTGAAGCAGCTCCCGGACGGCAAGTGGCAGTACAAGCACGACCCGCGCGTCAGCTACTACTGGGAGCCGTCCGACCTCTGGGAGGAGCTGCCGAACGTGCAGGCGCCCGTGCTCATCGTGCGCGGCGGCAAGTCCGAGGTCGTCCGCGACACCACCGCCGAGCGCATGCTGGCCGAGTTCCCGAACGCGGAGCTCGTCACCATCGAGCCGTCCGGGCACACGGTGCCTGAGGACGCGCCCGAAGAGTTCATCGCCGCGCTCGATAGCTTCCTGAGCCGCTAGCCGCGGTTCTGTAGCGCCCCGGCCTCCCACCAGACCGTCCCGATGGGATAGCGTCCGCGCGGAAACGCGAGCCGGCCGCCGTCCAGCGGCTGCAGGCGCTCCTGCAGCGCCGCGCGCAGCCGGGCGACGCGCTCGGGGTCCTCGCCGGCAGCCACCGTCTCGCTGAAGCGCTCGGCCGCTTCGTCCAGGCCCTCGAACACGCGTGGCGTCTCGACGAAGACGATCTCGACGTTCGCCAGGCAGCCGAGCTGGTGGAGCACGTTCACGACCTCGATGTACGTTGGCTGCGGCATGCGCGCTTCGCCGTGCACCGCCTCCCACAGATCGAGCTGGTCGAACCAGGGCTGTCCGGCCATCAGGTTCAGGAAGCAGTAGCGACGCGCGTGCCCATCGAGCGCGCGCAGGAACGGCACGATGTCCTCGATGGGATACACCACGTGCGCGCTGATCGCGACGTCGACCTGCGGCGCCCGCTCCGCGGCGTCCGGCCATGCCCCCGCGATCACGTCGACGTTGTTCAGCCCCTGCGCAGCGATGTCCTCGTGCAGGAAAGCGAGCATCGCCTCCGATGGGTCGAGCGCCGTGATGTGCCGCACCTGCGGCGCGAGCGCGCTCGTGTGGCGGCCGGTGCCCGCACCGACATCGAGCACGTCGTCCTGGGCCCGCAGGCGCTGCCGCAGGCACTCCAGGAACGGGTCCGTGTTGCGCGCCGCCTCCTGGACGAACTTCCGGAAGCCCTCGGCCCGGCGCCCCCAATAGTCGCCCGTGGTGCGACCCTGCGCGGCGCAGATCGCGTCGTGCTGCTCGCGCCGCGCGACGACGATGCGCCGCCAGCGCTCGATGTGGTCGATTGGTTCCGGGGTTGCGGTCACGGGCGCATGATAGCACCGCGACCGGCGGTGAAGGTCGCCCTATCCTGTGGCTTCTAGCGCGTCACGGTCGATGAAGAGCTCCAGGACGGCCTCGAGCTGCTTTCGCGCAGCGCCGTTCCGGCCGAGGCTTCCCTGCACGACCAGTCCGTCGTGCAGAGCGAGGATCGCGCCAGCCAGCGCTTCGACGTCGACCGACGCGGGCAACGCGCCCGCCTTCTGTGCGAGATCGGCGGCGGAGATCAGCAGGTCGCGCCGGTCGCGCTGCGCCCGGGCCAGCCGGCGCGCGACGTTGCGGTTGCGCTGGGCGAGGGCCCAGAGTTCGAGCTGCAGCTGCGACTCCTGGCGTCCGCCCTCGCGCCGACCGAGCAGCGCGTCCAGCACAGCGTCCAGACGGGCCCGCGGCGAGGCCTCACTCGCGGCTCCATCGATCTCGCGCGTGCGTTCGCGCGTCCAATCGTCGATCATGGCCAGCAGCGCTTCCTCCTT
>JBBDNH010000149.1:0-4520 GCA_040877745.1 Dehalococcoidia bacterium | reverse complement strand
GGGGCCGTCGATGAAGTTGACGGCGTTCGTGAAGAAGACGATCCAGAGCACGGTCACCACCGGCGCCATGATGCCCAGGCTGAACTCCGGGCCCCACGGCAGCCCGACGTGGTCGATCTGGTAGCCCGCGGCGTAGACCGCCGACGCGGCGCCGATCTGCACGACGAGCCTCGGGTGCCAGGTGAGCACCTTCCAGTCGTCCAGGAAGCCGATGGCGAAGATGAGCGCGCAAGCGCCGAGATATGCCAGGAACTCGCCGGACTTGGGCGAGAAGAACTCGTCCGCCCTATCCGAGAACGCGGAGGCGATGAATGGCGTCGCGGCAAAGGCGATCAGGATGACCACGCCGCCCCAGCGCGGCCGCTCCGAGGGTCCTCGGGCGCGCTGGAAGAAGTCGCCGAACCTTGTTGTCCGGGATACGCCCAGCAGCACGAGCGTCGCGAACAGCCCGATGCCGACTGCCAGCGCTAGCGTGATGAGATAGACGTTCAGCATCTCCCCGCCTCGCGTCTCCTTGCCGTTGTCGCCCAGTGTAGCACGCTTGTCTCAGCGCGGCTACCAGGGCCCTTGTGAGCCATGGGACGCCGCCTTACACTCAAGGAGCAGTGCATCGTATCGCCTTCGTCCCCATCCTGGTCATCGTCATCGCCCTCGCGGGATGCAGCGACGGCGGTTCGACCTCGACGGGTACGCCTGAACCCACAAACGGCGGTAGCTTCGATCCTGTAACACCGGTGGCCAGGCCAGACTCGGTGCCCGAGGGCGCCCGCACCATCGAAGAGATGACCGTGCTCGGCCAGATCGAGCGGCGCGCGAACGCCGCCCCGGAGACGATCGACACGCGCACGCTCCTCACCGCGGCCTGCGAATCCGAGGTCATGGTGCTCTGGACCGACCAGGAGATCATCCACGCGGCCCTGCCCTGCGACCGCTTCTGGGACATCGGCACCGTCCAGGCCTTCTCAGGACAGGAGGTCGCCGTCGTTCTCGACGTGACCGACCAGCGCTTCCAGATCTTCGTCGAGACGGTGCCGGGCGCCCAGTCCGAGTTCACGGTCAGCGGCATCTGGGTCGAGTAGCGTGACCGCCATCCGCGCCGTCGTGTTCGACCTTGGCCACACAGTCTGGGACTTCGCGCCTACCGAGCACGGCCGCCGCTTCAGCGTCCTCCGCGCGCACGAGCGTATCCGCGCGGCAACGAGCAACGGCCTGCCGTCGCCGCGCGACCTGGAGCGCTCGCTGAGCGCAGCCATCGGGAAGGTGATCGAGGACTGGAACACGGACGACCGATTAGAGCAATCGCCGTCCAGCGAGCTTGTCCGCGATGCGCTCAGCCGCGCCGGCTTTAGCGCGCCGGACGACGTCGTGGACGACGTGACCACGCTGTTGTTCGGCACGGAAGCCGACATGCCCGTCGTCGAGCCCGATAGCCTCGCCGCGCTCGCCGTGCTGCACGAACGCGGCCTCGCGATGGGCTGCGTGACGAACACGATCCTGCTCCAGCAAGGCATCGACGACGTGATCGAGCGTCTTGGGCTACGCCGCTACTTCACGTCGGCGGTCGTCTCCGCGGCGGCCGGCTTCCGCAAGCCACACCCCTCGCTCTTCCGGCAGGCGCTCTCCGAGCTCGCCGTCGAACCGCGCGAGACCGTGTTCGTCGGCGACCGGCTCGACGCCGACGTCGCCGGCGCGAAGGCCGTCGGCATGCGCGCGGTGCTCACGCACCAGTACCGCCAGGAGCCGGTCGACGGCGCGTCGCCGGCGCCGGACGCCGTGATCCAGCGCCTCGCCGAGCTACCCGACGTGATCGAGCGCCTGGAGTCCAGTAGCTAGCTTCACAACTCGCGCGCCTTGGGGTATGATGCCTGCTGGATATTCTCCAGCGACCCTGAGTCGGATCAACGAGGAGGTCACATGGCAACGCGCCTCACCGAGGGCCAGCCGGCCCCTGACATCACCACCCAGACCGATACCGGCGAGACCGTCAGTCTGCAGGACTTTGCGGGGAAGCGCGTCGTGCTCTACTTCTACCCCAAGGACGACACTCCCGGTTGTACCATCGAAGCCTGCTCGTTTCGCGACAACATGGGCGATGTGCAGAACGAGGACGCCGTCATCCTCGGCATCAGCCTGGACGACGTCGGCTCGCATCAGCAGTTCCGCGACAAGTACGAGCTCACCTTCCCGCTCCTCGCAGACACCGACCACAAGGTCGCCGAAGCGTACGGCGTCTACGGCAAGAAGGAGTTCCGCGGCCACGAGTACATGGGCATCGACCGCGCGACGTTCATCATCGGGACGGACGGCACGCTGGAGAAGGTCTGGCCGCAGGTCAACCCACAGGGCCACGCGGAGGAAGTCATCGCCTGGCTACGAGATCACAAGTAGGGTTCGATAACGAAAGCGAAGAGAGGCCGGGCGCTCGCCCGGCCTCTCTTCGATCGGGGGACCGCGCTATTCGACGATGATCGTGCCCCGCATGCCGCCGCCGCCACCTCCGAGGAACGTCGAGCCGTCCGCGCTGCCCGCGGGCAGGCTGAGCAGCGGCGGGTGCAGCGCGCAGATGTAGCTGTAGACACCCGGCTCGTCGAACGACAAGACCACGGCCTGGTCCCTGTCCAGCCGTCCCGAACCCCAGCTCGCATCGTCCGCGGTCACGGTGTGCGGCGCTTCGTCGAGGTTCGTCCATGCCACCGCCTGGCCAGCGCTGACCCGGATCGGGTCCGGGTCATAGGCGAAGTTGTAGATATCAACCTCGCGCGCTCCGTCTGGAGCAGCGTCGAGGACCGAGACCGGCTGGCCGTTCCCGCCTTCCTGCGCGAGCGAGACCGAGTACGAGCCGCCGGCCCGCATCGCCAGGACCAGTGCCAGGATAGAGATGGTGAGCGCCGCCAGGACGCTCGCTTCTATTCGTATGCTGCGCAACATGCGCTGCCTCCTTTCGCGCTCTCACCTTCTCTACACCGGAGCGCCGTCGGAGGTTCCGCGCCTAGCGGATCGACCTCGCCACGTCGATCGCCTCCTCCTGAGAGAGCCCGGTCTCCAGCCGCAGCGTCACGCCGTCGCGCTCCCAGAGCAGCGTGGCGCGGTCGACGGAGCGGCGTGACTCCACGAGCAGGCGGCCCTGCGCGTCGTAGCTCTCGGCAATGTGGCCGCCCTGCTCGATCCAGATGGCGGGCGTGCCGTCGAAGCCGATGTCCTGGATCAGGCTCGGATCGAGTCCGCCCTTGCCGAAGAAGCCGAACTCGCGCTGATAGAGGTCGAACTCCGGGTAGACGAAGATCGCGTATGGCGCGGTCGAATTCGTATCGCCCAGATAGACGCGGTCGATGTTCGCGGGAGCACCGCCCTCCATGTAGAAGCGTAGCGGGAACCCGACCCGCGCCTGTACTTCGCCGATGGTCGCCGGCTCAGCAAAGCTATCCGGGCTGAGCGCGAGCGGCGTCGGCCCGGCGAGCGGCGTCCTGTCGACCTTGACGCCACCCACACCGAAGAACTCGGCGATCGCGGTTCGCGACTGCTCCACCGCCAGCAGCGAGCCAACGATCACTGCGACGACGGCAAGCGCGGCGAGCGCCGGCCGCAGCGCCGGGCCGCGCAGCCAATCGAACACGCCAGCCAGCCCTCGGGGCTGTTCGGCGCGGACTCGCGCGACGACCGCGTCCGCGATAGCCGGCGTCGGTGGGTAGGCGAACGACGGCGCGCCTTGGCGCAGCAGGCCGTCCATTCCGAGGTCCAGCTGTTCGCTCACGCCTCTCGCCCCCTTTGCGTGTATGCCGCCGCCTCGGGACTCAGGTCTGGGTAGCTCGTCTCGATCACGCGGCGCAGCTTCGTCAGCGCGCGGTGCAGCCGCGACTTCACCGTGCCGGCCGGGCGCCCGATCGCTTCCGCTGTCTCCTCTTCAGATGCATCCAGGAAGTAGCGCAGGTAGAGCACCTCCTGGTCGTTCTCGCCCAGCGCGCCGATCGCCTGCCAGAGGCGCTGCGCGCGCTCCGCGGCGACGGCCGCCGATTCCGGCGAGGCTTCGGTTGTCGGTGTCATCTCGTCTCGTTCATAACGGCCGGCCATCGCGCCGCGCCGTCGCGCGCTGCGCACGCTGTTGAACGCCAGGTTCGTGACGATGCGCAGCAGCCACGGCCGGAAGGGCCGCCGCTCGTCGAAGCGGCCGAGCGATCGGTGCGCCCGCACGAACGCCTCCTGCGCCACGTCCTGCGCTTCGGCGTCGTCGCGCACGATCAGGTACGCCGTCCGAAACGCGGTCTCTTCATACCGGCGCACCAGCGACGCGAACGCGTCGTCGTCGCCGCGGCGGGCGCGGCCTGCCAGGGCCTGCTCGTCCAGCTCTCGGCCCCCTTCCGGAAGGTTCATCTACGGCCGTATCACTCGTTATACACCGGCCACGCGGGCAGGGTTCCGTAACGAACAGCAGGCCGGACGTTCGTCCGGCCTGCTGGATGCCTTTCGAGTGGCTCGCGGCTATTCCACCGTGAACCCGAGGAACATCCCCGCGTCGTAGTGCG
>JBBDNH010000148.1:0-4569 GCA_040877745.1 Dehalococcoidia bacterium | reverse complement strand
GGCGACGCTGATTACGCTCTCCGCCTTCGCCTTCTTCCTGCTCGATATCGACCTCGCCCAGCTCACCACGTACGGCTACATCGGCCTGTTCGTGATCGCGCTGATCAGCGCGGCATCGATCGTCCTGCCGATGCCGGGCGCCGCCGCCATCACCGGCGCCGGCGCCGTGCTCGACCCGATCCTCGGCATTCCCACGCCGCTCCTCGTCGGGCTCGTCGCCGGGCCCGCCGAGGCCCTGGGCGAGCTCACGGGCTACGCCGCGGGCTACGGCGGTAGCGCGCTCTTCCGCGACCGCCCGTTCTATCCGCGCGTGCGCGACTGGATGGAGCGACGCGGCGTCCTCACGATGTTCCTGCTGTCGTCCGTACCTAATCCGTTCGTCGATGTAGCCGGCGTGGCAGCCGGCGCTGTCCACATGAAGCTTCGCGACTTCTTCCTCGGCGTCCTGCCCGGCAAGGTCATCAAGAACGTCTATCTCGCCACCGGCGGCCTGGCCATCGCCGAGCTGCTGAAGCGCCTGTTCGAGTAGCGATCGATGACTGAGCGAGAAGACGTTGGAGCGGTGATCGTCGCCGCAGGACGGAGCCAGCGGATGGGCGGCGACGACAAGCTCTGGGCGCCGATCGAAGGCAGCAGGCCGTTGCTCGCTTACTCCCTGAGCGCGTTCCAGGCCTGTGCGGCCATCGACCGTATCGCCCTCGTCGTCGCCGAGGAAGCCATCGAACGTGCACAGGCGCTCGTGCGTCAGGCGAAGCTCGCCAAAGTCTGTGCCGTCGTTGCTGGAGGCGCGCGACGGCAGGACTCCGTTCGCGCGGGCCTCGACGCGCTAGGCCCGTGCGACTGGGTGGCCGTCCACGACGGCGCGCGCCCGCTCGTGACGCCGGAGCTCATCGAACGGGGGCTGGCGGCCGCGCGCGAGACGGGCGCGGCCTGCTGCGCGCTTCCTACGCCCGACACCGTGAAGGAGGCGAGCGACGGCCTGGTCTCGCAAACGCTCGACCGCTCCCGGCTCTGGCTCGCCCAGACGCCGCAGGTCTTCCGCCGGGAGCTGCTGCTGCGCGCGCACGAGCATGCGCAAGGCGAGGCCACCGACGACGCGGCGCTCGTCGAAGCGCTGGGCGTCAGGGTGCGCCTCTATCCGGGCTCGCCGCGCAATCTCAAGGTGACCACGCAGGACGACCTCGCCCTCGTCCGGGCGCTGGTGGCGGCGACATGACCACGGAAGATGCGGGTTCCGCCATGGCCGCACTGCGGTGCTACCCGTTGCAGCAGCCGGTCCTCCTCGGCCGGCACGCGTTCGGCTTCATCAACCACAACTGGCTGGTTACCGACGAGGCGACCGCCGAGCGCTACATCCTGCGCGACTTCCTCCGCGTCCGCGACGCGGACCGCATCGCGTTCCAACTCGCGTTCCAGGAGCACCTGCGCGCCTCCGGCTTCCCGGCGGCCGCGGTCGTGCGCACGAGCGAAGGCGCGCAGTTCGCAACCGTCGACGGCCTGCATTGGGCGCTCTCTGGCTATATTGAGGGCGACGAGTTCGACTTCACCAACCTCGCCCAGGCGCACGAGGCCGGCGCGCGTCTCGCCGAGTTTGAGGCGATCGCAGACCGCTATGCGGGGCCCGTGGTCGAGCCGCCGCTCCTCGAAATCGCCACGTGGGTTGCGCCGGTCTCCAGCCACGTGTGGCGCGACTCGATGGTCACAGACGAGCACGAGGCGCGCCTGCGCGAGCTGCATCCCGGGCCAGAGTTCGCGGACGACCTCGACTTCTTCGGCGCCTGGCGCCGGGAAGCGGCGCGGGCCTGGCCGGCCGCGCGCATCGCCGCGCTGCCGCAGGCGTGGCTCCATTGCGACTATCATGGGCGCAACATGGCCTTCCAGGGAGACACGCTTGCCGGCCTGTTCGACTTCGACTTCATCGCGCGCGGGCCCCGCGTCTTCGATGTGAGCCGGGGTATCTTCAACTTCGGCCGTGAGTTCCGCGGTTCGACGACCCTGCGCGCGGAGTTCTGCCGCGCCTTCCTCGACGGCTTTGGCCCGCTCACAGACGAGGAGCGGCGCTCGCTGCCGTTCATGGCAGTGCTCAATTGGGTTCCAGACGCCGCATTCGACGCAGCGCGCCAGCGCGAGCCGGATGACACCGGCGCCCCGGCGCGCCTGCGCTTCTCCATCAGCATCATGCGCGCGATCGAGGCAGAGATGCGCCGGCTGGCGCCGGCGTTCGGCTGGGAGGACGCATGAGGACCGGCATCGGCTACGATGTCCACGCGTTCGCGACGGGCCGGCCGCTCGTGCTTGGCGGCGTACGCGTGCCGCACGACGCCGGCCTCGCGGGCCACAGCGACGGTGACGCGCTGACACACGCGATCATCGACGCGCTGCTGGGCGCGGCGGCGCTCGGTGACATCGGGAGCCACTTCCCGTCCGACGATGAACGTTACCGCGACGTCGCCAGCATCGACCTGCTGCGGCAGACCGTAGCGCTGGTGGCGCAGGCGGGCTATCGCGTCGGGAACGTCGACGCGAGCGTCGTCGCGGAGGCGCCGGCGCTCGCCCCGCACGTCGACGCCATGCGCGCGAACCTCGCCGCGGCGCTCGGCGTCGATGCCGGCGCCGTGAGCATGAAGGCGACGACGACGGACGGCCTAGGCGCGATCGGCCGCGGCGAGGGGATTGCGGCTCTGGCGGTCGCCCTGCTAGACTCTGCATAACGCTCAAAGGATTGCTGCTGTGCATTACGTAGCTTCAGGCCACGCCTACCAGCAGCGCCGATCGCTCCTTCGGCGCGCGTACTGCTGCGTCTGTCTCTAGGGGCGCTCGTCCTTCGACAGCGCCCCTCAACGACGCACCGAGACCGCGCAGAAGGAGGAATTGTGAGCGTGTCGCTCCTCGAACGTATCGGCAGAGATATCAGGGCCGCCCGGGAACGGGACCCGGCGGCCTCCAGCAACCTTGAAGTCATCCTCGCCTACCCGGGCTTCCACGCGCGCGAGCTGCATCGGCTCGCGCATACGCTGCACCGGCATCGCGTGCCCGTGCTGCCGCGCGTCATCTCGCACGTCGGCCGCTTCATCACGGGCATCGAGATCCACCCCGGCGCGACGATCGGCGACGGGCTGTTCATCGACCACGGCATGGGCGTCGTTATCGGCGAGACCGCCGACATCGGCGACGACTGCCACCTCTACCAGGGCGTGACGCTCGGCGGTACCAGCACCAAGAAGGAGAAGCGCCACCCGACGCTGGAACGCAACGTCTCCGTCGGCGCCGGCGCGAAGCTCATCGGCGCGATCACCGTCGGCGAAAACGCCTCGATTGGCGCCGGCTCCGTCGTGGTCACCAACGTCCCCCCGAACGCGACGGTCGTCGGCGTGCCGGGCCACGTCGTCGCCTACCGCGACCCCGGCTCGGACACCGTCCTGCATCTGCCCGACCCCGAGTGGGACCGCATCACCGCGCTCGAGCAGCGTGTCGATGAGCTGCTCGCGCGGCTGCAGGAGTTCGAGCAGCGAAGCAGCGCGCCTGCCGCGAGCCGCGAAGGCGAGGAGGCCTCATCATGACGCTCAAGCTCCACAGCACGCTCTCAAGGCAGCTTGAGGACGTCGTGCCGGTCGATGGCAAAGCTATCCGCATGTACGTCTGCGGCCCGAACCTGTACGCGCCCTGCCACGTCGGCCACGCGATGAGCTACATCATCTTCGACGTGCTGCGCCGCTATCTCGAATACCGCGGCGTCGAAGTGCGCCACGTCCAGAACTTCACCGACATCGAGGACAACATCATGCGTCGCGCGCAGGAGGACGGCGTCACGATCGACGAGCTCGCCGAGGAGCACATCCGTCGCTTCTACGACGACATGACCGCGCTCAACGTCCAGCGCGCCCACGAGTACCCGCGCGCGACGCACGAGATCCCGAAGATCATCGAGATCGTGACCGGGCTGATCGAGAAGGGCTTCGCCTACGAGGTGGACGGCGATGTCTACTACCGCGTCCGCAGCAAGGATGATTATGGAAAGCTCTCCGGCCAGGACATGGAGGCGATGCAGGCCGGCGCGCGCGTCGAAGCCGACGAAAACAAAGAGGACCCCGGCGACTTCGCGCTCTGGAAGGCGGCCAAGCCCGGCGAGCCGTCGTGGGAGAGCCCGTGGGGCCCGGGACGGCCCGGCTGGCACATCGAGTGCTCGGCGATGTCGCTGCGCTACCTTGGCGAGCAGATCGACATCCACGGCGGCGGGCAAGACCTGATCTTCCCCCACCACGAGAACGAGATCGCCCAGACCGAGGCGTTCACCGGCGTCGAGCCATTCTCGCGCATCTGGATGCACCACGGCCTGCTGCGGCTGCCGGAGAGCCCCGAGAAAATGACGCGCCACCTCGGCAACCTGATCCCTATCGATGACGTGATCCAGCGCTACGGCACCGACGCCCTGCGCGCGTTCGTCCTCACGTCGCACTATCGCAAGCCGCTCGCCTATACGGAGGAGGCGCTCGTCTCGGCCAGCCGCGGCGCAGAACGCCTGCGCGTCGCCGCGCGCGCGTCCGCCGATGGCGCAGCGGCGGGGGGGGC
>JBBDNH010000147.1:12445-25358 GCA_040877745.1 Dehalococcoidia bacterium | reverse complement strand
CTGTTCGCGACGCAGTACCTGCTGAAGCCGATCGCCGGAGCCGGCCGGCTGTTCTCGCCCGGCCAGCTCGCCCAGCTCCAGGGCGAGCATCCGCGCCGGCGCGCCCCGCGCAGCGGTGAGACGTACGTCGCAGGGCTCGACCTCGCCGGGGGCGCCATGGTGGACGAGGCCGAGGCGGAGCGCATAGGGGCGCATGGCCTGCGGGCCGCGACGGGATACGAACGCCGCGACGCCACGGTGCTCACCGTCGCAAGGGCCAGCTATCCGCCGCACGACGCCCTGGTGCAGGAGCCGAGGCTGGACGTCGTCGAGCATTACGTGTGGACCGGCGAGCCGCACGAAGCGCTGCTGCCACGCCTAGTCGACCTGCTGCGCGAGGTCTGGCAGGTGCGGCGGCTCGCGGTCGACGCGACCGGCCTGGGCGAGACGATCGCGCGGCTGCTGACGGCGGCGATCGGGTCGCACGTCGTGCGGCCGTTCAAGTTCACCCAGGAGTCGAAGTCGCGGCTCGGCTTCGGGCTGCTGGCCGCGACGAACGGCGGGCGCCTCAAGCTGTACGCCGGCGACGGCTCGCTGGAGCATCGTCACTGCATGCGCGAGCTGGAGCGGGCGCGCGTGGCGTATCGCGCGAACCGCACAATGAACTTCTTCGTCGACCCGTCGGACGGGCACGACGATTACCTGGTGAGCCTGGCGCTGCTGGTGGAGGCGGCCTCGGACGCGGCGCCGCGTGTGGCGAGAGGTAGGGCGATGTGAGGTGGAAGCTCGAGGTTCGATGCTCGAGGTTCGAATCGGTTCTGGGTTCTAGGTCCTGGGTTCTACTGAGCGGAGGTGAGTGATGGGTGTAACGACGATCGAGCGACCAGCGACGAGCGACCAGCGGCCGGGACCACGGCACGAAAGCGGGCGCAGGGTGCGCATGGACGCGCTGCCGGAACACCTGGATTATCGAGACGGCGGCTGCGACCTAGCGCCGAGCTGCCTGCGCTGTCCGCTGGCGCGCTGTCGCTACGACGAGCCGGGCGGGGCTCGCAAGCTGTTCCAGAGCTCGCGGGACGGGGCGGTGCGCGCGCGCCGCGACGAGGGCATCGGGATCAACGCGCTGGCGCGCGAGTTCGATATCTCTCGGCGGAGCGTCTTCCGGATCCTCGCGCGCTGCCTAAGCGCCGCTGCGCGGAGCGGCGCTTAGGGCTCGTTCGACTCCCTCCCAGCGCTCACGGTGGCCGCGCCTGGGAGGAGTTCGGCGGTGAGGGCGTTGATCGCGCCGTGCTACTGTGGGAGACAGAGCGAAGGAGGAGCGATGGAGCCGACCGCCAGCCGCGCCAGCCTGCCCAAGGAGTACGGCCTGCCACCGGACAGCGCGGCCCTGCCCTGGTCGTACGTCGACGAGCGAATGTCGGCGGCGAAGCACTACTGGCTGTCGACGGTCGCGCCGGACGGCACGCCGCACGCCCGCCCGATCGACGGCATCTGGCTGGACGGGACGCTCTACTTCGGGGGCAGTCCGGACGTTCGGTGGATGAAGAACCTCGCCGGCAACCCGGCCGCGTCGCTGCACCTGGAGGACGCGGAGCAGGCGGTGATCCTCGATGGCGAGGTGGGCAACTCTCGGCCGGACCACGAGCAGGCCGTGCGGCTGGCTGAGGCGTCGAACGCGAAGTACGACTTCGGCCAGAAGGTGGAGGACTATGAGGCCATCGACGTGGCGACGTTTTCGCCGCGCGTGGCGTTCGCCTGGAGGGTGCTCTTCAAGGATGCCACGCGCTTCCGCTTCGACTAGCGGCCGGCTGGCCACCTCGCCGAAGGCTCATCAATCTACCCGCGGTCATCAGCCCGCCTCCTGCGAGCGCCGCGACCGCGGTCGTAAGCTCCGACCAATGGTGCAACTCCGGCATAGCTCCACCAGCGCCGACGGTGGGAAGGGTTACGTCCGAGCCGCCGCCCGGCTGTGGAAGCGTCGGGCCCTCAGCGGTAGGGATCTTCATGAGCAGACCGCTCTCTACAGTCGTTCCGAAGTCTTCTGGCCCGACGTTCACAAGGTCGCAGTTGGGACGCTCGGCCCAGCAGATCACGGCGCCGATGTGGTCGTCTAGGCAGGCCCTTTCCAACACCACACTGTACATTGACACATCAGGCGCGTCGTCCGCAGTAGGTTCGCTCGTGGCTGACGAGCAATCCAGGAACTCCGCGGCGACATCGCGCGTGAGCACTTGGAGGAGAATCTCCGTCCCGGGTGGAACCGGAACCAAACCAGTGATGACAATTTGATCTGGTCCTGGCGTAGGCGGTGCCTCCTGCGCCCACACCGAAGCTGCCGATACGAGCACCCACAGCGGGACCGCGAACGCTAGGCCGATCACAGCGGCGGTTCTGGAGACAAGCATCAGATTACGCAGCTAAAGCCTAGCCCTCCAGCATGTCCGCGATCTGCTTCTTGATCTCGCGGACGCGCGCCATGTCGGGGTACTTGCCGCCCTCGGCCTTGCGGTCGAAGAGCGTCTTGTCATTCGCGTAGAGCTCCAGGCGTCCATTCTCGGCCGGGATGAGCGTGACCGGCGCCTCAGCGCCGAACTCGTGCCAGATCTCGGTCGCCATCCAGGCGGCCACCGGTAGGTAGCCTCAGATGACGCAGTACGTGATCTCGATGTTGACCTTGCCGGAGTACGGGTTGCGATCGGCCATGGGCGTCCTCCTCTAGGCAAGAGTGTAGCACTACTCGCGCGGCTCGCGGCGCATGGTCCAGAAGCGCGGGCCGCCCTCAGGGAGATCGCCCTCGACGACGACGTCGAAGCCATGGCGGCGGTAGAAGCCGACATTGCGCTCATCCTCCGTCTCGAGGTAGCAGGGCAGGTGATCCGCGTCTGCCCGGGCGAGGATTGGCGCGATGAGCTTGGAGCCGAGGCCCTGTCCCTGACGGTCCGGCTCGACACCGAGCAGGCCGAGGAACCAGTGCGGGTCTTGCATGTCGCGTTCGTGGAGGCTGTCGAGGATATCGATGCCTGCGCGCAGGCGCTCGTAGTCCTCGCGGCCGAACGCGCCCGGCAGGTCGGGCATGCCCGCTTCGTTCCGCTGGGCTTCCGTCTCGGGCGGCGGATCGGGTGGGTACCAGGCGGCGACGCCGTCGGTCTGCTCGGTCGTGTAGGTCTCGTTCGCGAACATGAGAAGTCGCGTGACGGCCGTGAAGAACACGGGTAGCACGCGGACGCGCCGGTCCGCGTCGGGGAGCGCCCAGACCATCGTCGGATCGTGGTGGAAGGCGCGCCCCAACATGGCGGCCGCGCGAGCGAGTTGGGCTTTGGTAAGGGGAACGATCGCCGGCGCGGCGGTCACGCGCGCTGCGGCTCGCGTTTCATCGTCCAGTAGTGCGGGCCGCCGTTCGGGACGTCGTCCTCGACGACGACCTCGAAGCCGTGCTTGGTGTAGAACGCGACGTTGATCTCCTTCATCGTCTCCAGGTAGCACGGCAGAGCTTCGCCGTCGGCGCGGCCGAGCATGGGCTGGATGATCGACCCGCCGATGCCCTGTCCCTGCTTGGGCGTGTCGACGCCGAGGATCATCAGGTACCAGTGGTCCGTCGGCATATCGCGCTTGTGCAGCTTCTCCATCAGGTTCATCACGCTCATGAAGCGGCCGAACGCGCCGAGACCAACCTTGAATGGCGCCGCCAGCAGGCCGGCCCGCGCCATCCGGAAGGGGCTCATCTCAGCCTCGCCGGGCGGGAGCCAGCAGGCCGCGCCATCGACCGTCTCGGGCGTGGTGTGCACCTCCCCGTAGAGCGTGCCGTACCTGGCGCCGGCGCGCATGAACCACTCCAGCCTGCCGGCGCGTTTCGCCTCGGCAGGCAGGATGTACTCCATCAGCGGGTCGTCGAAGAACGCGCGGGCGAGCACCTGGCCGGCTTCGTCGAGCTGCGTCACCTTGAGATGCGTGGCGTCGGGAGTGGTGGTGGTCATGGGATGGCCTCCGATCCGTGTGGTACGCAGAATGTAGCTTCGGCGCCGGCTGCGCGTCAAGGGGCGCGGCCTTGCCGGGGATGCTGCCGGCTACGGCACGTCGAACGGGATCTGGTCCTCGACCATCTCGCCGCCCGGCCCGTAGTTCCCGCGCACGACGAACATGTACGCGCCCGCGGCCGGGTCGTCCACCTCGAAGCGCACCGAGAGGTCGGAGATCGTCGTGCCTTCCTTGCCCTGCAGGAGCTCGTTAACGCCGCTGACACCGTCGCTGCGCACCGCGACGGCGGTGCCATCGGGCATGATCAGCGCGACGTTCTGGCTCTGGAACACGCCCTGTCCGATCGCGATGCCCGAGCCGACGTCGATGTCGAAGGACACCGTTAGGGCCAGCTTGCCCGCTTCCATTTCGCTGTGCTGGTTGGGCAGGTCGGCGCGCAGCTCGGCGCCGGTCAGGCGCGCGGTGACCGCGCCCGCCGTGCCCGTGCCGCTGGCGACGATCGTCTGTGGCTCCAGCGTGACCAGCTCCTCGCCGCCGGCGCGGAACGGGATGAACGCCCGGTTGTTGTTCGGGTTGCCGACGATCAGCATCGCGTCGTCGAACGAGAACGCGTCGTCGACGTCGAACGCCAGCGTGCCGTTGCTCGTGAGGCCAGCGGGTACCTGTGGGATCTCCCCTTCGAAGCTGCTCTCGGTGTAGCTGTTGCCGCCCGACGTCAGCGCGAGCTGGGAGTCCGGCGTTGCGTCCCTGTCCCCGAGGTTCTCGAAGGTGGCGTCGATCGTAACGACGCCCGCAGCGCCGTCGCGTGTCAGCGTCGCGTCGCCCAGCGTGACCTTGAAGCCGGCGTGCCAGTATGCTTCGCCCACCTCGACACTGTCCGCGGAGGCCTGCGTAGGCTCTTCGGTCGGCGCCTGCTCGGCGGCGGTCGCGGTCGCCTCAGGCTCGCCGTCGCCGTCACCGCCTCCGCAGGCCGCGAGCGCGAGCGACGACGCGAGCGCGATCGCGAGGACGAGCGCGCTCCAGGACGTCCGATGCTTCGTCAGCGAGGGCATGATGGTCTTCCTTTCGAACGGCCCGAACGGGGTTCGGGCAGCAGAAGTATAAGGCTCGTGCAATGCACCAAACAAGATGGCGCTGTGGAAGGCGATATAATGGCGCCATGGCCACGGCGGGATCGAGCGTCCGATGGCTCGTCACCGGCGCGATCATCGCGATCGTGTTGGCCGTGGTCCCGGCGTGCGGAGGAGGCGGGCGCGACCTGCCTGAGCCGTCCGGCTTCCTGCCTATACCGACGAATCCTACTGCGCCGCCCGAACCGACCCTTCACGAGAGATACGACATTTGCCCAGGTCTCCCGCGTGAGGCGTGCGTCCTACCCGGCGACCAGACCAATCTCTACCAAGCCTTCGGCTTCGATCGAGCAAACGTCCTCCATGTCTTCGAAGGCGGTTCCGAGAAATGGGTGAGCGAGCCGGGCGAGGTGCAGGGCATCCTCGGCATGTTTGACCGCGAAGTTGACCTGGAACCGTACAGCATCGTGGCGCGACCCCTGTTTGTCCTGGACATCGAGTGGCCTCCCGGCCAAGGCATACCGGAGTGGGACGAAACTCATGATTCGATGGAGTTGATCCTCAATGAGGAGACACGAGCGATTGGCAGCGGAGCCTGGCAGGTCGGGCTGCCCGCCGGCTTCGTGTCGACGTTGCTTGACTCGCTGGTGGACGAGCAGCCAACGCCGGTGCTCGAACCTCGCACCCCGGTTCCACAGCCGACGCCCGAGCCGACCAACACGCCCTTCGTGCGGTTGCCCGATGCACCGTTCTTCGATCATCCGGAAGATGAGCTGCGTTGGGACGGGCCGGCCGACCGGGTGCATAGCCGTGGCAGGGCTCACTGCGAGGCTCCAACGGATGTCCGAGAGGCATACGGCGTGCCTGCCCTCGTTGCCGTCGACGAGGATGTCGGATTCTGGTTCTGGCGTACCGTTAAACGGGAGTCTGACTGGCGATGGACGGGCTACCGATATGGCGAATGGCAAATCCGCCAGGGAGACGACCCGCGTGCCATCTACCTCGTCTACGCCGGCGAGGACCGCATCGCCTTCGAGTACCGCGAATTCGGCTGCATCTAGCCCGCGGTGCCACGTCGGCCTTCGCGCTCTTGGGAGCCTCTGCTAGCCTTCGCCGCACCACGCCACAACGGAGGTGCGCCACATGGCCCAGCAGGAATCGCTTCCCCAACAGCTCACGCGCCAGGACCTCGGACGGCTGCGCGGCTACGCGGAGCTGCTCGCGTTCTATCAGGGCGAGCAGTGGCCGCGACTGATGCGCCGTCGCGAGCGCCGGCTGACGTTCAACTACGCCAAGGCGTTCGTCGAGAAGACCGCGTCCTACCTGATGTCCGGCATGCGCTCGGTCGTCGACCCGGAGGACGGCTCGCCGGAGGCCGCCGAGCGCGCCCGCAACGCCGAGCGCGTGCTCCAAGAGGTCTCCGAGCAGAACAACCTCCCCCAGCTCGACTTCGACACCGAGATCGACTCCGCGGTCCTCGGCGACGGCGCGTTCAAGGTGACCTGGGACCCGGTCGAGCGTCGCGTGCGCGTCTCCGCGCCGGACGTCCAGGGGCTGTTCGTCTGGTGGCTGGGCGACGACGTGAGCCGCGTCTGGCGCGTGGCCAGCCGCTACCACCTGTCGCCGGAGGAGGTCGAGCTTGCCTTCGGCCTTCCTGCGACAGGCTCCGGACGTCCTTCGACAAGCTCAGGACGGGTGGAGATCGTCGAGGTGTGGACCGCGCAGGCCTTCGAGCTGTGGGTGGGCGGCGCCCGTGTCGAGGAGAAACCGAACCCCTACGGCGTCATCCCCTACGTCATCTACCCGAACCTGCGCGAGCCGAAGCAGTTCTGGGGCACATCGGATATCCCGGCGATCCAAGAGTCGGTGCGCGAGTTGAACCGCGCGCTCTCCCAGCTCTCGATGATCCTCGAGCTCTCGGGCAACCCGATCGCCGTGCTGGAGAACGTTACCGAGGCGCAGGACATCGCCGTGCAGCCGGGCGCGGTGTGGGAGCTGCCGGAGCGAGCGCGCGCCTACCTGCTCGACCTGCTGCAGGGCGGCGGCGTGCAACTCCACGTCGACTACGTGAACCTGATCTACCGCACGATGCACGACCTGGGGGAGGCGCCGCGCACGGCGTTCGGCGAGAGCCGCGCGAACTTGTCGGGCGTGGCGCTGAACCTGGAGCTGGACCCGCTGCTGAAGAAGGTGCAGCGCAAGCGGCTGATCCGCACGGCGGCGTACCAGCGCCGCAACGAGCTCATCCTGCGCATCCTGGAGCAGCAGACCGGCGTGGCCTACGCGCCGTACCGGACGCGGGTCGTCTGGGGGCAGGTGGTACCGCGCGACCAGAGCCGCCTGGTGCAGGACGAGCGCACGCTGGTGCAGTCGGGCATCCACAGCCGCCGGCGCGCCGCCGACGAGCTGGGCGTGGCCGACCCGGACCTGGAGTTCGCGCGCTGGCTGGAGGAGCAGGAGCGCATCGAGGGCGCGCCGCCCGCCGCCGTGAGCGAGAACGGCCGCAGCGCCGTGGGGCGGGAGGGCTAGCGGCCGCCCGGACATGCACCAGGCGACCGCTTCACCTCATTTCGCTACCGGCAGGAAGGCAGTGCCAGCAGGTTGTTCGGCTCGTAGCCGTCGGCGGTCGTCTTAATGTACTTGCGCCCCGACCGCGGGTTCACGGCCACGATGACGTCGGCGCTACGGCCGTTCACCAGGGTGTAGAACCGAGCACGACCCGCCTCGATGTGCGCGATGACCTCATCGACGGTGTAGTACCAGGTAGCACCCCCGACGCCTTGGATGCGGTGACACGGGTCGGAGGAACTGTCCTTCAGGACGCACGTCACCTGAAGGGTTGCGATTTGTTGCGTGGTCAAAGTGAATACCTCCAGCCAGGTAGCGGTTCCCATGCTAGCCGACTTCCCATCCCGAAGCCGGCTTGGTAAGATGGGGACCGACGTACCCAGCAGATCTTGCGCGCAGTAGGCCAATGTCCTTACCCGGGCGCGGCCTCTGCCGTGGGCTGGGGAGTCGGGCATGGGCTGAGGTGGTGTCGCCGCCTCAGCCCTTGCGTTCATCTAACAAATGATCAACCTCCTTCTCATCCGGTCCGAGTTTCTGTCCTTGTAGGTTAGCCAACGAAGTAGTCGGCGGTCAAGCCTTGATCTTCCGCTTGGCGCGGCTGTTCCCGAGGGCCTTCTTCAGCATTCCGAGACGCTCCTCTGCGTCCAACAGTGCCTGACGCAGGCCCGGATCATCCTTCAGCGCCTCGAGCTCTGTCCACGAGTACCGGGACAGCTGGTCTGCAAACGTAGCTACGTCCCGCAGGAGGCCTTGTCCATAGCCGACGGCCTCGCCTTGGCCATCCGTCGTAGGCAATTTGGCAAGTGCGCTCTTGATCGTCCCTTGCGGAGAAAGGAACTCAACGAGGGCAACCTGGTTCGGGACTATTCGGCGGAGTTCGCGCACCTCTTTGGAATTGCGTAGCATCCCGCCGTTGATCTTGTTGATCAGAGCGGGGAGGATATCGTCGGGCCTTCGAAACTTCTCGGAGAGGTTCATGATTTCCCTCCCCCAGGTGATGGATGCATCTGGGTCTGGAAGATTGCGTATCGTCTGCGACACCTCGTAGATGGCGATAAGCTTATCCAGTTCTCGCAGACTGATTCCCAGCACATTGGCTGCTCGGGCACGGTCCATGAAACGCGCTAGGTTGTACGCCGCCCCTTCTTTCTCCTTGCGAGACCACTCTTTTCGCTGTCTGTGGATGTAGACCCAGATGCGAAAGCGCTCCTCTTCTGTTAGGGTTCGGTCGGTGGTCTCAATCGGGATGAGGCGGAACTTGTCCACGTCCTCGGCCGACGCTCCGGCTGCGACGAGGTGGTCAACCAGATCCTTGCTGTTCGTCCAACGCCGCTCGCCATCGATAATTCGATACCGACCATCTTGCTGTGGGTCGGGCTCTACCAGCAGCGGTTCAAATACGCCGCCGTTTTCGTCGATCTGCCGGCGCAGCTCCGCATCGTGCTTCTCACCCTGTCTGGGTTGCCTCTCATTCGGCCCGATGCAGTCGATATCGACGCGGTCTCGCCGAGTTGGGATAACGTCCCGCCCGAATATTCGCTGGTGCCAAATGACTTGGTTAGCCTGCCCTGTGACCACTAGTTGACCTCCTTTTGGTCCAAAAGGACGATAAGGTCCTTTTTTGTCCTTCCTAATTATACGTGCTTCGGGAGAGATGTCAAGGGAAGCGTGAGGGTGTAGGTGAGGCGTGATGACTGCGAGGGAGGAGAATGGCCGCAGCGCCGTGGGGAGGGAGGGTTAGACCTAGTGGCCGGAAGCTGGATGCTGGACGCTGGACCGGAGGCGTTCGCCGCTGATCATGCGGTCCGCAACGTGCAGGCGAATCGCATCTTCGATGTTCTTGAGCGCTTCGTCGTAGGTCTTGCCTTGCGTGTAGCACCCCTGCAGGTCAGGACAACGGCCGGAGCGCTGTAGGGCGGGAGGGCTAGTCCAGCGGCCGCACGGTGGAGCCGCCGGACGTGTCCTCGCCGGTGACGTTCGGCGCGCCGCGGTAGCGCACGTGCGAGTCGCCGCTCGCCTCGACGGGACCCAGCTGATCGAGGACGTTGACCTCGGCGTAGCTCGCTCCGTTCACCTCGACGTGCGCGATTTCGAGGACGAGGTCACCCAGGCTCAGGGTGCTCGCTCCCGATGCCAGGAGGTCCGCTTCGGTGGCGCGACCCTCCAGCCGGACGCTACTGGCGCCGGCTAGCTGCACGGCCAGCTGCGTGACGTCAATCTCGCCTTCGAGGGCGCTTCCGTCATCGAGCATGGCGCTGAACTCGTCCCACGGCGGGAAGCCTTCGAGTGTCGCGTGAGCGCCGCCGGTGAGGTTCAGGCCGAGCAGCTCCGGCATGGTGATCGTCGCGCGGAGCGTCGTCTCGCTCGGAAAGGTCTCTTGAGGGTCGATCTCGACGACAAGGACGTCTTCGGTCTGCGTGACCCGCAGCAGCTCGAAGAGGCTCTCGTCGACCTCAACAGCGATGCTGAAGGCCTCGGAGTACGTGATCGTGCCCTCGAACGCGCGGCCGAGGTGCACCGACGTGAAGGCGGCGAAGTCGTACTCCTCGGTGGTGAGGTTGCCTGAGGGGCTCACACCTGCGTCGCCGCCACAGCCAAGCAGGAGGCCGCTGGCAGCAAGCAGGGCGACGATGCCGGCGATGGTCCTCATCGCTTACGAGCATAGCGCAGCGCTCCACCCCGACGCGAGCGGGTCGTAGATGGCGTCAAGTCCAGCTTTGAAACCTCAGTCCGCAGCACGCCCAGGCTTCCTGCGCCTGGATCGTGAAGCTGCGGGCTCCATCCCGCAGGATGCAACATAGGGCATCCAGCACTTGCGGCGCGCCTTGGACGTCGCGGATAATGAGGATGGACGTGAACGCGAACGCACAGACGATCGTGCTGGTCGAGAAGCGGCCGGCGCTGCGCGGGATGCTGCATCTCGTAGCTGCGGTCCTGGCTGTCGGCGGCGCGATCTGGCTGCTGGTCATCGCCGATTCCCCGAGCGGCTACGTCGGCGCGGCGGTCTTCGGGACCAGCCTGATGCTCCTCTACAGCACCAGCGCGACCTACCACACCGTGACCTGGCGCCCGAGCTGGCGTCGCATCGTGAAGCGACTCGATCACGCGGTGATCTTCGTGTTGATCGCCGGCACGTACACGCCGTTTTGCCTCGACGTCAGCCTCGGCTGGGGGATTCCGCTGCTCTCCGTGGTGTGGAGCCTGGCCGGCGCGGGCGCGCTGCTGAAGCTGGCGTGGCCGGACGCGCCTCGCTGGCTCAGCGTTGCCCTCTACGTTGGACTGGGCTGGGTGGGCGTCGTCGGCGCGTCCGAGGTCTTCGCCGAATACGCTGGAAGCCCGATCGCGCTGCTGCTCCTGGGCGGCATGCTCTACACGATCGGTGGCGTCATCTACGCGTTGCGGCGGCCCGATCCCTGGCCGCGCTACTTCGGCTACCACGAGGTCTTCCACGCGCTCGTCGTGGCCGGCAGCGCCGTCCACTTCGCGACCATCGCGGTCTACGTCCTCTAGCCGGTTTTTCCTTTCCTTCCCTGTCCTGTCCTGTGACCCCGGCCTGAAGGCCGGGGCACGGAAGCCCAGTCGATGCCCCCGCCCTCAGGCGGGGGTGACACCAGGCTATTGACCGCGTAGGACGTATGTCCTACGTTCGGTACACCGTTCCGATTCGATAGCAGGAGGTGTCCCATGAGCAACGAAGAGATGGCAGCGATGCAGGAGGAGCTGGAGGCCGCGCGGGCTGAGCTCGAACGGCTCCAGGTGATGGCAGCCGACCGCGAGGCCCAGGCCGCGCATCTGGAGTCGCAGCTCGCGGACGCGCGTGCCGAGCTCGACACGGCGCGCGCCGAGGCCGAGGGTCGCGCGAAGGAGCTGGATGAGGCGAGCGGCCGCGCGCAGGCGCTCGAGGAGCAGGTGCGCGCCAACGCCGAGCGATACCGCGCGCTCGCGCTGGAGCACTCGCCCGAGCTGCCGGAGGAGCTGGTGGCCGGCGGGAGCATCGAAGAGATCGACGCGGCGGTGCAGCGCGCGCGGGTGACCGTCTCGAAGGTGCGCGGCCACATCGAGTCGCAGGCGCAGGCCGGCCGCGTGCCGGTCGGCGCGCCGGCGCGCTCCGGGCCGGAGCTCTCGGGCCTGACCACGGAGCAGAAGGTCCGCTACGGACTGGAGCACCGGCAGGGAGTCTGAGCCCGCGCGGCGGCCTTCAGGCTGATCTTCCCGGCAGGCTGAAGCCTGTCCGGTGCAAGAGAAGGAGCCCCTCGGTCTTTCGGGGGGCTCCTTGTGTCCAGCTGGTGCCACCGTCCCGTTGGCGCTTTCTGCCGCGCGTCCTATCCTCGCCAGCGTCGCCCTTCCGTGGAGGGCGAACGCTGAACAAGGAGGAAGAACCGTCATGGCCCTATCGCTAGCAGAATCCGCCAAGCTCTCGACCGACATGGTGCTCGCCGGTGTCGTCGAGACGATCGTCAAGGAGGAGCACATCCTCGACCAGCTGCCGTTTGTGGAGGTGGTCGGCAACACCTTCGTCTACAACCGGCTGAACACGGAGCCCGCGATCTCGTTCTTCGACGTCGGCGAGTCGTGGACGGAGAGCACGCCGGATTTCACGCAGGTGTCGGTCCAGCTCAAGATCCTCGGCGGCGACGCCGACGTCGACAACTTCATCCAGGCGAGCCGCGTCAACGTGCAGGACATCGAGAGTGCGGTGATCCTGCAGAAGGCGAAGGCGCTGGCCCGCAAGTGGGCCGACACCTTCATCAACGGCGACGCCGCGACCAACCCCAAAGCGTTCGACGGTGTCGACAAGATCTGCGCCGGGCTGCCCGGCTCGCAGACCGTGTCGATGGGCACGAACGGCGCCACGCTCTCGCTCGCCAAGCTGGACGAGCTGATCGATGGCGTCAAGACGAAGAACGTTGCGCTGATTATGTCGCGCCGGACGCGCCGGACGCTGCAGGGTCTCGCGCGTGCCAGCGGCGCGCAACTGGATAGCCGCCCGGGCCAGTTCCTGGAGTGGATCCAGATGTACAACGGCGTGCCGATCTTCATCAACGACTACATCTCCGACGCGAAGACCGTCGGCACATCGAGCGACTGCAGCACGGTCTACTGCTTCTCCCTGGGCGAGCCCGACCAGGGGATCGTCGGGCTGACGGCTCCCGGCGGGGTGCAGGTCGAGCCGATCGGCGAGCTCGAGACGAAGGACGCGACGCGCCACCGGGTCAAGTGGTACAGCGCCATCGCGGTGCTGAGCACGCTCTCGCTCGCGCGGCTGATCGGTGTGCGACCGTAACGCCAACGTCACCTGGTAACGCGCGTGTAGGGGCAGG
>JBBDNH010000147.1:0-12435 GCA_040877745.1 Dehalococcoidia bacterium | reverse complement strand
CCCCCTACGCTCGCTCGTCTCGTCGGTTTGCGACCGCAACGCCGGCATACGTGTAGGGGCGGGTCGCGACCCGCCCCTACGTTGGTCGTGATGCAACATGCAAGGGACACGTCTGAGACCTGCCCCTACGGCTAATGGTAGAATCAGGCGCCATGGCGAAGGTGACCTTCGACCCGAGCGCGCCGGCCTGGATGACCGACCCCTATTCGGCGTACCGAGCCCTGCGCGAGACCGAGCCCGTGCACTGGAGCGACGGCCTCGGCCACTGGGTGCTGACGCGCTACGAGGATGTTGTCTTCGCACTGCGCGATCAGCGCTTCACCGCGACGAACCGGCCGCCGCAGCGTCGCTGGGACCGCCCGACGACGATGGTCACCGCCGACCCGCCGGACCACGGCCGGCTGCGCAAGCCCGTTGGGCATCGCTTCTCGCTCGCCTCGGTGAAGGCGCTGCGGCCCCGCATCGCGCAGATCGTCGATGGCCTGCTAGATGCCGCGGGCGCGGACGGCGGCATGGACGTTGTCACGCAGTTCGCGCGTCCGCTGCCCAGGACGATGATCTCGGAGCTGATGGGCGTCTCGTTCGCGGACGGCGCGGCCGGCATGGGCGCCGGTGCATCCATGGCCGATCTCCACCCGGCGCCGGAGGGGCAGCCTCAGGGCAGCTCATCACGCCTCGCGACGGGCCTCGCGATGCCCACCGAGTCGTCCTTCCGCGACGCAATCGCCGCGCACCGCGAGGAGCTGTCGGACGACCTGCTGCAGGAGCTGATCAAGGCCGAGACCGGCGGCGGGATGACGGCCGAGGAGGTGCTCGATACGGCCGTCATCCTCTACGGCGCCGGCCAGGAGACGACGGCGAAGATGATCGGCAACGCCGTCTACCACCTGCTCCGGCATCCCATCCAGCTCGATAAGCTCCGGCGCGACCCGGCGCTCGTCGAGCCGGCCACCGAGGAGCTGCTGCGCTTCGACGCGCCCGTGCACGCGATCAGCCGTCGCGCGCGGGAGGACGTCGAGATCGGCGGTACGACGATCTCCGCAAGCGACAAGGTGCTCTGCTTCCTCGCGGCGGCCGATCACGACCCCGCGGTGTTCGACCGGCCGGAGGAGCTCGACATCGAGCGGCGCGACAACCCGCACGTGGCGTTCGGCGCCGGCATCCACGCCTGCCTGGGCGCCGCGCTCGCCCGCGCCGAGATCCAGATCGCGCTCGCGGCGCTCGTGACGCGCTACCCGCGGCTCCGGCTCGCGAGCGATGCGGTCGAATGGGAGGGGAGCTTCATCATCCGCGGCGTGCGCAGCCTGCCCGTGCTGCTGTCGTAGCTCCCGCGCGAGACCTCGGGTCCGCGCGCCCTTGCCAAGGCCTGCGCGGCGTGACACACTACGCGCGTCGCATCGGCGTGATGAGCGCCGGGCGCATGGATTCGGGAGGGAGTTTGTTATGACCAAACGAGCACTCGTACTCAGCGGCGGTGGCGTGGTGGGCATCGCGTGGGAGACGGGCATTGTCGCCGGGCTCGCCGACGCCGGCGTTGACCTGAGCGACGCCGGCCTGATCGTCGGCACGTCCGCCGGTTCGGTCGTCGGCTCGCAGCTCGCTTGCGGCATGTCGACCGCCGAGCTGCTCGCGGAGCAGCTTTCGCCGCCCAAGCCGCAGAACGGCGACTCGTACACGATCGATATGGCCGCGCTGCAGCAGCTCGCGCAGAAGTTCGTCGGCATCACCGAGATCACAGCCGACGTACGCCGCGAGATCGGCCAGCTGGCTCTGGGCGCGGACACCGTGAGCGAGGAGCGCTGGATCGGTTCGTTCGAGGAGCGGCTGGGCGGCCGCGAGTGGCCGGAGAAGCCGCTCATCGTGACCGCGGTAGACGTCGAGACGGGCGACTTCCAGCCCTGGGACCAGAGCTCCGGCGTGCCCCTCGCGACGGCCGTCGCGTCGAGCTGCGCCGTGCCCGCAATGTTCCCGCCGGTGACGATCAACGGCAAGCGCTACATGGACGGTGGCATGTACTCGTCCGTGAACGCGCTGGTCGCCACGGGGTACGAGACGGTGCTCATCATCTCGTTCGTCGGCGCGTTCCGTGTCCAGCGCGGGCCGCTCGGCGAACGGCTGGACGCCGAGCTGGATGAGCTGCGCGCGTCCGGCAGCCGCGTCGAGGAGGTGGCGCCGGACGACGCGGCGGTCGCGGCGTTCGGCATGAACCCGATGGACCCGGCAGGCCGCATTCCGGCCGCGGAGGCGGGCGTGCGCCAGGCCAAGGCGATCGCCGACAAGCTGCGAGCGTTCTGGTCGGCGCCGGTCAGCGCGGACCGATAGAGGAGGATCGACATGGGCAAGCTGGACGGCAAGGTGGTGGTCGTCACTGGCGCGAGCCGGGGCATCGGCGCGGAGATCGCGAGAGTCTTCGCGGCTGAGGGCGGCAAGGTGGTCTGCGCGGCTCGCACGCTGAAGGAGGGCGAGCACCAGCTCGAGGGCTCGCTCGAAACGACCGTCGCCTCGATCAACGAGGCCGGCGGCGAGGCGACGCCCGTCGCGGTGAACATCTCCGAGCAGTCCGAGTGCGAAAAGCTGATCCAGGCAGCGCGCGACACCTACGGCCCGGTCGACGTGATGGTGAACAACGCCGCGCTGACGCATTTCGTTCCGGTGAAGGACTACCCCGTGAACAAGTGGATGCGCTCGTGGGCGGTGAACTTCCACGCGCCGTTCATCCTCAGCCAGCTCGTCCTGCGGGACATGGTCGAACGCAAGAGCGGCTCGATCGTCAACATCTCGTCGGGCGCCGCGATCGGCCCGGGACGGGGGCCGTACGGCGAGCTGCAGCAGCGAGGCGGCGGCACCTGCTACGGCGCCGAGAAGGCCGCGCTGGAGCGCTTCACCCAGGGGCTAGCGGCGGAGGTCTACCAGTACGGCATCTCGGTCACGTGCGTGTCGCCGTCGCAGGTCGTACCGACGCCCGGCACGGTCTTCCACAAGCTGGTCTCCGGCATGGACGACCCGCGTGGTGAGCCGCCGGAGCTGATGGCGAAGGCCGCGCTCCTGCTCGCCACCGAGCCGCTCGACAAGGTGACCGGCCGCGTCACGTACAGCCAGCTCATCCTTAAGGAGTTCGGCTGGCTCCCCGAAGCGAAGGGCATCGGCGTGGACAACGTCCGCGCCGGTAGCGGCTACAGCCAGATCTAAGGAACGGCGATCCCCTCCAGCCGCACTTCGCTGCCGCTCTGGTTCGTGCGCCAGATGTAGAACTGGCCATCGACATCCAGCCTGAAGCGGTAGCCTGGCGTAACGACCGTCAGGCATGCTTCGGACGGTCCTCCCAGACCGAGGCATGAGTCCGGCCAGCTGCGCGCCTCCTCCTCGACGTAGCGCACGAAGATCTTCCCGACGTTCGCCAGATCCATCGTCGCGCGGACGGCGGCGCCCAGCGCGTCGTGGGAGGCCGGCGGAATGTGGTCGAGCAGGCCGGCGTCGTACTGCAGGATCAGCAACGCGTCCAGCACGCCGGGATCGCCGTTGCCGTTGACGTCGGCGGCGTGCTGGCACGGTATCGCGGTCACGCGCCGCGCCTCGAACTGGAGGATCGCTGACGCGTCGCGGCTGTCGACCCGTCCGTCGCAGGTCACGTCGCCGATGCGCGCGGGTCGCGGCGACGAGATGTAGCCGCCGTCCGGCGCGCAGTCGGAACCGCCGTAGTACCCGTAGGCGCTGATGGCGAAGTTCAGGGAGTTGTCGCCGCCCAGGATCCAGAGCGGGATTACCAGCGTCACCGCGCGCTCGTCAAACAGCGCGATGCCGAACTGCTCGCTCGCCGGGAACCCGGCGGGCAACGGCGGAGGTACGGGCTCCGGCGTAATGCCATAGATGCGCACGAGGATGCCGGCGTCGCTGCTCAAGTACGCCTCGACGTCCGTGCCCTGGTACGACGGGTATGCGCACAGTCCGCCCTGATAGCCGGTGCCGCGGTCCTTGTCGGTGTCGAATTGCGCGGTGAAGTAAACGGAGCGGTCCGTGTTCCCGCCTGGCGGGTCGACCGGGCCGTCGAACTCCATCCGCAGGCAGTAGTTCTCGCCGTCCGAGCTGCCACCCACGGAGACGATGTCCGCGGCCGCGCTCGTCTCGCCCGGAGGCGGAGGCGGCCCGAAGCGCGGCGCGTCGCCAACGACGTCCGGCACGACGAACTCCGGCGGCGGGCAGCCGGCCAAGTCGAACGCTTCCAGCGTGAGCTCCAGCACGCCGCCCGGCTGTGGAACGCCTGCCGGGTCCCCCGCGGCGAAGGGGATTGGCCCGAAGTTCAGGCTGCCGATCTGAATATGGTACGTCCTCCCCGCGCGCGCCTGGAAGGCGAGCCGCGGGCCGGGGAACGAGGGCGCGCCGCAGGCCGCCTGCGCCGCGTCGCTCAGCGATGCGCCCTCGTAGACGCCGATGAACGACCCGTAGTCGAGGCCCGTCGCCGTGGCCAGGACAATCGTGTCCGATGCCGGTGTGTAGCGATACCAGACCGTGGTCGCGACGTCGTTGTAGATGCAGGTCGGCCGCGGCTCGCCAGGCTCCGTGGTCGCGGTGACCGTATCGACGCTGTGCGAGAAGGGCAGCGATGGCACCGGCATAGCGTCGGCGAATGCGTCGTTCGTAGGGGAAGCGCCGGTCTCGATGCTGAGCACCAGGTTGCCGACGTGCTGGCGATACGGGTAGCCGCCGGCCTGGATCAGGTACGTCTCGCCGGCTTGGGCCTGGAACGCCGCGCGGGCGGGCGTGTCCTCCGGCACATTCGGGTTGTAGCCACACGCGATGGGCGACAGGCCGAACGGCGTCTGCGTCCACACGGCCACGACGGTGTTGAAGTTGCTCCCTTCGGTGTCGACGAGCGCGACGGCGTCCTCCGCAGGCGTGAATGAGTACCAGACGCTGGCGAGCGGGCCGCCCGCGCAGAACGCCGCCGGCTCGCCGCGCTCGAACGTCGCGTCGCTCGTGTCGACGCTGTGCGAGAACGGCAGCGCGCCCACGGCCACCGCGCCTGCGAGGTCGTCGTTTGCGGGCGGCGTGCCGGCGCGCAGCCGGAAGGCGACGTTGGGCACAGGACGGTCGAATCGGTAGATCTCGAGCTGGAAGAAGTAGGTGCTGCCGGCTTCGGCGTCGAACGCGACGCGCGAGCGCGGCGTCGTCCCGAAGAAGGAGTTGCAGCCCCGCTCGATGAGGCGCCCGTCGCGCTCCTCCCAGACCGCCAGCATCGTTTCGGTGTCGCTGCCGTCGCTGCCGGCGATGAGCACGCCGTCCGCGGCCGCCGTGTAGCGATACCAGACCGTGCTCGCGGCCTGGAAGATGCAGCTCGGGCGCGGCTCGCCGGCTTCAGAGGTTGCGTTCTTGAGCTCGTTCGGGCCATCGAGATAAGGCAGAGCGGCGATCTGCCGGGCGTCCGCGCGATGGTCGTGCGGCGGGCGGCGGCAGGCCGGGTCGCCTGCGTCGGTGAGCCCGTCGCCGTCGTTGTCGATGCCATCGCTGCAGGAGCCGCGGTTGACCGATTCGTGCTCCGGCACGCTGCTCGGGTCGGACGGGTCGGAGCCGAAGTTCTTCTCGACGAAGTCGTCGTACTGGTCGTCGTCGCTCTCGAAGCCCTCGCAGCCGGGGTCGTCGTCGTCCACCAGGCCGTCGAGGTCGTTGTCGACGCCGTCCGAGCAGAAGAAGACCGGCAGCCCGTCGAAGTTCAGGATCGCGTCGAGGCGGGAGCTCTCGGGGAAGCTGTCGCGGTTGTTCGGATCGGAGCCGTAGAAGACCTCGCCGGGGTCCGAGACGATGTCGCCGTCGCTGTCGGTGCAGTAGGGGTCGTCGCCGTCCGTGAGACCGTCGCGGTCGTTATCGACGCCGTCCGAACAGATTGGGTAGCCGGCAATGAACTCCGCGCCGGTGCTCTCGGGCGTGCTGAGGGGGTCGTTCGGGTCGGAGCCGGTGCTCTCTTCCGCGAGGTCGATCACGCCGTCGCGGTCTGTGTCCTCGAGGAAGGCGTGCGCCGTGGGGGACGTGAACTGCGCGTCGTGGAGTGCGAGCAGCGCCGCGGCGCTGACCGCCAGAGCGATGATCAGTGAGCGCATGGCTCTCCTTTGCCGCCCCCCGCCGTTTGCACCAGTCCGTTGCACCCAGCATACCACCTCGGCGACGCGTCGTACCAGCGCGGCCGCGCACCGTTCCAGCAAGCGGGTGCCAAGCGGTGCTTGGCGGTCATGCCGCGCCGTCCTAGGCTGGGCGGCGAAGTGGTCATGAGTGTGAGACGACCGACAGCAGCAGATCGTTCCGCGCTGATCGAGCGCCTCGGCGGCGCGCGCGCCGTCGACCAGGCGTCGCACCGCGCGCACGTGTCCGAGGAAGGCGCCGAGCAGGGCGTCGCGCTCTGGATCGAGCCAGGGCCGGGCGGGGAACCCTATCTCGGCACGGTGAAGGCCGCGCCCGAGAACCGGAAGCTCTTCTACCAGCTCATCGAGGCGTGCGCCCGCGACGCGTTCGAACGCGGCTACGCTCGCGCGTCGTTCACCGTGCGCGACCATCGCTTGCTATCGCGCATCCAGCGCGACTTCCAGGTCGAGCCACAGGCCATCGGCTGGGACGCCGGCTCCGGCGAGCCTGTCGAGTGGGACGTGCTGGTTGACCTGGAGGACGCGCTAGGCCAGCTGCGGCGGGTGATCGATGCCTGAACTCACCGTCCAGCCGGCCAAGGACAGCTACCTGTCAGCCGTTGCCAAGGACACCAACTACGGCGCCGGCCAGTTTGCGCTGGTGCGGGTCGTCTACGCTGGTGACCTGAAGCTCGCCTGGGAGCGCGCGATCGGCAACTTCGACGTGTCCGTCCTGGCCGGGGCGACGATCGAAAGTGCGAAGCTGGTCCGGCATGTGTGGTCGCTGCCGGGCGGCGGCGGCCACGACGCCATCATTTCGCGCTGCACCCGGCCGGCGGACTGGGTGGAAAACCAGGTGACCTGGAACAAGTACAGGACCGGCGCTAACTGGACGGCCGCCGGCGGCGACTTCGACGACGCCGTGCCGGGCGCGATCACGTACAGCGAGCCGACGTCGACCGGAGACCACGAAGTCCCCGGGCTGAAGCCGCACGTCGAGGACGCGCTCGCGAACCGCAGCGGCATCGTCTCGCTCCTGATCCGGCTGGCCGACGAGGACCCGGACGTCGACCAGGGCGCTGGCTGGCGCACGAAGGAGTACGGCGCCGACGTCTGGCGTCTCACGATCGATTACACCCTGCCGCCCGATGCCGGCCGCCGGAGCCTGTCGGGCTCGCGGCATCATCGCGCGCCCGCCGTTCGGCCGGGGTCGCCGGTACGACCGGCGGCCGGCACCCGCCCGGCGACTGCCCAGCGACCTAGCGTAAGGAGACCGAGATGAGCAACCTTGCCACCCTGAGAGCGGCCATCCGCATCGACCTGCAGGACGAGGATTCGTCGAACGAGCGCTGGCCGGACGCGACGCTCGACCGGCACGTGAAGCGCGCCCTCCGCGACTTCTCGTTCGTCAGTCCGCTCGAGCAGAAGTCGACACTGCAGACCGAGTCGAGCTCGCGCGACATCGACGTGTCCGGCCTGACGCCGCGCATCCGCGTCGTCGCTGTCGAGTATCCCACCGGGGAGTACCCGCCCTCGTACGTGCCCTTCTCGGTCTGGGGCGACACCGTCACGCTCGACCTGATCGGCGCGCCCAGCGGCACGCCGGACGTCGCCGTCTACTGGCACAAGGTGCACAGCATCAACGGCACGGTGACCTTCTCGAGCTCGCACGACGACATCATCGCGACCGGCGCCGCCGGATACGCGGCGCTGGAGTGGGCCTCCTTCTCGTCGAACCGGCTCAACATCGGCGGCGACGAGGTGTGGGGCCGCTACATGGAGTTCGCGAACGTGCGGCTGGCCGCCTTCCGCGAGCAGCTGCGGCGCCTGCCGGAGGCCGGACGCGCCCGCTCCAGCCGTCTCTACGTGCCGGTCGATGCGCGCTTCACCTCGCAGGCGACCGACCCGGGGCCGGTGTGATGCGCGCGCTCAGCTCAACGCTGCTTGCGGCGCAGAAGACAGCGAGCGCCGTCCCGTTCGTCCAGGTGCAGGTCAGCGACCGCATCACCAACGTCGTCCGCCTGCGCTGGGAGCGCTTCTACACCGGCGCCGAGGCCGAGAACTACCACGCCGCCGCGAACCCCGCCGACGGCTCGCTCCTGCGCGCCTGGGTCGATCCCGCCGGCCCGACGCTCTTCTACCAGCGCACCGCCGCTCCGGACGACACGAGCGACTACAGCTTGTGGAGCAACTTCGGCTCGGTCGCCAACCGGGACGTCGCGCTCGCATCGAACGGCCACGCCGTGCTCCTGGCGTATGTCGACGCCGCCGGCAGCGATATCGAGGTGCAGGACAGCGACGACGACGGCGCAACCTTCGGCGCCGCGGTGACGGCCGCCAGCCTGGCCGGCGTCACCTGGCTCGCCCTCGCGCTGCGCAGCAACGGCGACGCGCTCCTGGTCTACGCGGACGCGACCACGGTCCGCGTCGTGCGCAGGACGAGCGGGACCTGGGGCGCGCCGGCCACGTGGACGGGAACGACGAACAGCATCACGGGCGTCGCCGTCGTGCACGTCAGCGACTTCCACCTCGCCGTCGCCGGCACGGACGCCGACGACAACCCGCGGCTCTGGACCAGGATCTACGGCGACGGCGGGCAGCGGCCGCCCGGCGTCTGGTCCACCGCCTACGCGCTGGCCGAAGCCGACGCCGCCTCCGACGTGTCCTTCAAGGCGCCCTTCTTCGGCTACGTCGACGTCCACCGCCTGTTCTTCGTCGAGGAGTACGCCGGCAGCGTCGCGTACTCCCGGCCGCACTGGACGTCGTTTCCCGCCGGCCAGTCCTTCGACGCCAACGCGTGGCGCGAGCCCGTGCCGTTCGACCACGAGAACGACTTCGGCATGGCGTTCGCCGGCGACCACACCAACGCCTGGCTCTCGACGCCCGACGGTGTCTGGAACGCGTCGATGGTCTGGTTCCCGCAGACCGACCTCAGCGCCGACGTCCAGGAGCTGTCGCTCGAGCAAACCCGCGACCGCGGCCGGATCGCGGTCTCGCTGCGCAACGACGATGGCCGCTACAACGATCTGCCGAACGGCGCGTACAGCGTCATCCGGCCGGGCGCGCAGCTGGAGGTGGCGCCGGGGTTGGTGACCGGCGAGGGCGAGGAGGTCTGCGCCCCGGCGCTCATCTACTCGATCGATGGCTGGGAACACACGTCGTCGGGCGGCGAAGCCACCCTCGTCATCCGCGCGAGCGACGGCCTCGCCCTGCTCGACCGCTGGCACGCGCGCCGCCAGCACACGTGGCTCGCCGGCGACACGAGCGTCGCCCTCATCCTCGCTTTCGTCTGCGGCCGCGCCGGCCTCGAGAAGCTCAACGTCAACGCCAGCACGATCTCCCAAACGATCGAGCCGGACTTCACCATCCACCCCGGCGAGGACGGCGGCCGCGTCGTCCAGCGCCTACTCGCCATGGTTCCGGACCTGCTGCGCGTGGTCGCCCAGGACGTCTACCTCACCGAGCCTGAGGCCGCCGACGCCTCGGTATATGAGTACGGAGGGAACCACGCCATCTTCAGCGGCCGCTACGCGTCCAGCGGGCTCGCCGTCAACCGCGTCCAGGCCTTCGGCGACGGCGTCGTCGCGCAGGAGTTCGACTGGCCCGATATCGAAGACCAGCACGACCGGCTCCAGCAGGTCTTCGACCTGAACGTCACCACGCAGGCGAACGCCGAGGACCGGGCGGCGCTCACGCTGCGCAAGGCGTCGCTCGCCCTGCCGCGCGGCGAGATCGTCACGCCGGCCAACTGCGGCCAGGAGCTGAACGACGTCGTGACCGTCACCGACGGCAGCGCAGGCATCGACGCCCAGGACTTCCGCGTGGCCGGCATCCAGCTGCGCTGGGTCCGGCGCGACGGCCGCGCCCGCTACGAGCAGCGCCTGCTGCTGGCCGAGGTCTAGGAGGCCCACCGATGATCGTCCGAAAAGGTGTCGTCAAGTCCTTCGACGCCACGCCCTACACGGCCAGCGTCCAGATCGCCGGCAGCCTCGGCGTCTGGCTCAACGACGTCCCGGTCGCACGCAACATCGCGACGGCGGAGATGGTGGCCGGACGCAGCTGCGCCGTCCTCTTCTTCGACGAGCAGAACCCGCAGGACGGCGTCGTCATCGCCGTCTATACCTAGCCTCCAGCACCAGCGCGACCGGGCCCGCGAGCAGCAGGCCCCATGCCCAGCCGCCCAGCACGTCGCTGGGCCAGTGCACACCCAGCCAGACGTTCGGCGGCCCGCAGAGCACGATCACGAGCGCAGACCATGCGCCGGCCGTAAGCCGGAGCGCGCGCGGCAGCTCCGAGCGGATCGATAGGTAGAGCAGCGTTCCGTACAGGTACGTCGGGCTCATGACGTGGCCCGCCGGAAAGCTCTCGCTGGAGAAGCTCGCGCGCAGCTCGGCCAGCGGCCCGGCCGGGCGCGGCCGGTCGACCAGCTCCTTGACTCCGGCCTGGAGAAGAGGCAGCGCGACGAGCCCGGCCGCAAGCAGCACAGCCTCCCAACGATGTCCGAGCAGCCAGAGCCCGATCGCCATCGCGCCGCCGGTGGCGAGAACGACCTCGGTCGTCGTGATCGCGCGAACGATGTCGGAGAGGGTCTGGCCCGGGAACGCTCGCTCCTGCGCCCACGACATGATGCTCGTATCGCCCGGCAGCGTGTCGTGCTGCGCCGCGAGCACGCTGAGCGCGATGGCCGCCCCAAGCAGGGCAAGCCAGGCAACGAAGAGCGCGCGCACGGCCATGGCCGCATTGTAGGGGGCGCGCGCACGCGCGGTGGTATAATCACGCTGTTATGAAGCGGTCCCTCGACGCCCGCAAGCCAAGAAAGGGCTCGTCCGTGAGCAGAGATGCGATGTCCGGAAGGTATCGCGCGCCTGCTTCCACGACTCGGTCCGAACATAAGAGTCGCGTCGCTGCAGCGGCTCAGACTGTCGTACGCCTGCACCGGCGCGCACTGAAGGAACTAGAGAAGCACTAGTTGGCGAGACTTTGGTATCCGAAGCGTAGCGACCTCGAGGAACTCGCGTATGCGTTGGCGGCGGAGTTGTTCGATGACTACGACTCATCGCTTCCCTCCTTCGCGTTGCTCGGCGGCGAACGGTCCGGCGGGGCGAAGCTGCTTGAATCAGCGCTAGCACTTCCACGGCAGACCTTCGGAGGGCGGCTGCTCTATCCTCGTATCCACCACAAGGCCGGCGTTCTGCTGCGATCGCTGATCAAGAACCACGCACTCGTCGACGGAAACAAACGAATGGCGATGGCGACGACTACGCTCTTCCTCTTTATGAATGGCCACTTACTGTTGCCGTCGTCCCAAGAAATGGTACGCTTCGCCGTAGAGGTGGCGAGCAGCGAGCCAGGGATGGACTGGCGCGAGGTAGCCGAGTGGGTGCGCGACAACACGATCCCGATGACCGGGGACAAGCGGCAGGCTATCCGGCTCGTTCGCGAGAAGTTCTCGGAGCCCGAGGAGATCATCGAGCGCCTCATGGATCGCTGGCAAGACATCGCACGTTTCATTTCGTCTTAGCATGACCGCAGATCGCATCCTCGCTGGCGCACCGCGGGAAGAGGACGAGCCGTTCGAGACCTCCCTCAGGCCGCGACGGCTCGCCGAGTACGTCGGGCAGGACAAGGTCAAGGAGAACCTGAGCATCGGCATCGCCGCCGCGAAGCAGCGCGGCGAGCAGCTCGACCACGTCCTCCTCTACGGGCCTCCCGGCCTGGGCAAGACCACCCTCGCGAACATCATCGCCGCCGAGATGGGCGTCAGCGTGCGCACCACCTCTGGCCCAGCGATCGAACGCCCGGGCGACCTCGCCGCGATTCTGACGAACCTCCAGACCGACGACGTCCTGTTCATCGACGAAGTGCACCGGCTGGCGCGCGCCGTCGAAGAGATCCTCTATCCGGCCATGGAAGACTGGGCGCTGGACCTGGTGCTCGGCAAGGGGCCCGGGGCGCGCAGCATGCGCCTCGCGCTGCCGCGCTTCACCCTGATCGGCGCCACGACGCGCTACGCGATGATGAGCCCGCCCCTGCGCGACCGCTTCGGCGCCGTCTACCGCCTCGACTTCTACGACACCCCTGCGATCGCCCAGATCGTCGCGCGCTCGGCGCGCATCCTGGATGTTGAGCTGGACGACGCCGGCACCGGGGAGATCGCGCGCCGTTCGCGCGGGACGCCGCGTGTCGCGAACAGGCTGCTGAAGCGCGTTCGCGACTACGCGCAGGTGATGGCGGACGGCGCAATTAACGAACGCGTCGCGCAGGAGGCGCTCAGCAAGCTCGAGATCGACCATCTCGGACTGGACGACGTCGACCACAAGGTGCT
>JBBDNH010000146.1:0-4690 GCA_040877745.1 Dehalococcoidia bacterium | reverse complement strand
CCCCTCTCCCTCTGGGAGAGGGGCTAGGGGTGAGGGGTGAGGGCGCGTTACTTCTGCAGCACGTGGATCGTGCAGGCGGACCCCAGGCCGATGACGTGCGCCAGGCCCGCCTTCGCGCCCTCCACCTGCCGGTCGCCCGCCTGCCCGCGCAGGTGCCACACGACCTCGATGATGTTCGCAACGCCCGTCGCGCCCAGCGGGTGCCCCTTCGAGAGCAGGCCGCCGCTCGCGTTCACCGGGATCTTCCCGCCGACGTAGACGTCGCCGTCGTCGATCAGCTTGCCGGCCTCGCCCTCGCCGCACAGGCCCAGGTTCTCGTAGTGGAGCATCTCCGCCGTCGCGAAGCAGTCGTGCAGCTCCACCAGGTCCAGGTCCTCCGCGCCGATGCCGGCCGTCTCGTACGCCTCCTTGGCGGCGTTTTTGGTGAGCGTGTTCACGTCGGGCATCGTCAGGTCGCGCTCGGTCCACGGGTCGGACGTCAGGATGGACGCGGCGACCTTGATCGGCGTCGTGGTGTACTGCTTGGCCTTCTCCATCGACGTGATGATCGCGGCCGCGGCGCCGTCGCCCGTGGGGCAGCACATGTAGAGCGTGTTCGGCCACGCGACGACGCGCGCGTTTAGCACGTCCTCCAGGCTCATCTCCACCTGGTACTGCGAGTACGGGTTGTGCATCGAGTGCTTGTGGTTCTTCACGGCGATCTTCGCGAACTGCTCGAACGTCGTGCCGTGATTGCGCATGTGCTCGACGCCGGCCTGGCCGAACACCGCCGGCATCAGGCCCGAGCCGACGATGCCCTCCGGCGAGACACCGCCGCCGCCGCCGCCTCCGCCGCCCAGCAGGCCCATCTTGCCCATCTGCTCCGAGCCGACCGCGAGCGCCACGTCGTACGCGCCGGACGCGACCGACATGTACGCTTCGCGGAAGGCGGTCGAGCCGGTCGCGCAGGCGTTCGCGACGTTGATCACCGGGATGCCGGTCTGGCCGATCTCCTTCAGGATCCGCTGGCCGATCATCGCGTTCGACTGATAGAGGTTGCCGCTGACGAGGATCTCGATGTCCTTCATCGTCATACCGGCGTCGCTCAGCGCCAGCAAGCACGACTGGCCGGCCAGCTCCTGAACCGTCTTTTCGGGGTAGCGGCCGAACTTGATCATGCCCACCCCTACGATGGCCGCGTCTCGCATGTTCTCCTCCTCTTGCTCAGCCCGCAAGGGCCGTTCGCGCCTACTTGCCGTTCGACGGCCGGAACTTGAACGCGATGATGTCGTTGCCGTCGCGGTCGGTGTGCACCTTCTCGGTGTACATCTCGACCGGCATGCCGAACTTCAGGTTCTTCGGGTCGGGCTCCACGCCCTCGATGTTGCAGCGCACGCTGACGCCCTCCGGCAGGTCCACGATCGCGGCCACGTACGGCACCGGGATGCCCGGCGCCGACTGGTGCACGATCGAGAAGACGTGCAGCTCGCCGCGGTCGCTCAGCTTGATCGCCTCCATCGGCTCCGTCGAAAGGCACTTGCTGCACGCCATGCGCCCGCCCAGGTAGACCGCGCCGCAGTTCTTGCAGCGGCTGCCGGCCAGGTACGGTTTCTCGTTCGGATCGTCGGGGAGATGCAGGAAGGGGAGGATCGGCTTTGCCTTCTTCTCAGCGGTGGGTGTTTCGGCGTCTGCCATGTGGACATCCCCTCCTTCCAGGTGTTCGAATGTTGGTGTGAAGAGCGCCTGCCGAAGCGGGCATGAGCATTATAGACGAACGGGGAAGTTAGTCAAGCGAGCGCCAGGCCGCGTAGGGGCTGCCGTCTGGCCGCCCGCATCGCCTCTCGCCAAAGGTGCAGGATGTCGTCGTGCCATGCCACACCCTTCAGGGTGTGGTCGAACCCCATTCGTTGCGCGCCCGCTCGTACTCCTCGGGCGTGTTGATGTCCATGCGCACGACCTCCGAGCCGCGTAGGGGCTGCCGTCTGGCCGCCCGCATCGCCTCTCGCCAAAGGTGCAGGATGTCGTCGTGCCATGCCACACCCTTCAGGGTGTGGTCGAACCCCATTCGTTGCGCGCCCGCTCGTACTCCTCGGGCGTGTTGATGTCCATGCGCACGACCTCCGAGCCCAGGTCGATCTCCCGCACGCCGTCGGCGTGCCGGTCGAGGATGCCGCGCAGGCCGCGCTCCTTCTCGGACGCCGCGCGCAGCTCCGGGAGCAGCGCGCCCGCGAGGACGACAGGATGGCCGCGCTTGCCCTGCCAGACGGGCAGGGTGATCGCCGCGCTGCCCTCGCCGTGCGCCTCGAGCAGCGCGCGAATGATCGCGCGCGGCCGCGGCTGGTCGACGTTGAGCACAAGGATCGGGCCGACGCTGTCCGGCAGCGCGGCCGCGCCGGCCCGCAGCGAGGATGCCCGGCCCTCGCGATACTCTGTGTTCACGACCACGCGCACCTGGCCTGAGCCTGTCGAAGGCCCTGCGGGCACGCTTGGCCGCACCTCGTCGGCCGCGTGGCCGAGCACGACGGCGACGCTCTCGACGCCGGCCGCGCTCAGCTCCTGAACCTGGTATTCGATCAGGGTTGCGTCGCCCCACGGCAGAAGCGCCTTCGGGCGCCCCATCCGCGTCGATTCGCCCGCGGCGAGCAGGATGGCGGCGACGGTCATGGTTGCCTGTTGCTGGCCGCCGGTAGGGTAGGGCCGAGTTTCAAACTCGGCCCTACAAGGCATGCACTGTTCGGTGTGGCCGTGCCTAAATCTCCAGGACGTTGCCGTCGGGGTCCGCGACGCGCGCCCACGGGACGCCGGGGCCGTGCTCGCCCTGCTCGACGATCGTGCCGCCGGCCTGCCGGACGCCCTCCAGGACGCTCTCGCGGTCGA
This sequence comes from Dehalococcoidia bacterium, assembly GCA_040877745.1. Classification (GTDB taxonomy): domain Bacteria; phylum Chloroflexota; class Dehalococcoidia; order DSTF01; family RBG-16-68-14; genus JBBDNH01. The sequence continues at coordinate 1,834 of JBBDNH010000146.1, read as the reverse complement.
TATCGTGGTCGACGTGCATGCCCACGTGGCGCGGGCCGCTGCCCGCCTCGTTCGGCTCCAGCAGCAGGCCCAGCGCGCTATCGGTGCCCGGGATGCCCACGAAGACGATGCCCTCCGTGCGAAAGACCTCTTCCAGATCGAAGGCGTCGCAATAGTACTTCGCTGCCTTGTCCAGGTCCCGCACCGGCAGCACGTATCCGAGCGCCGTCACCTTGGCCATGGTCTTGCCTCCTTCGGCAGCAGCTACGCGGGTAGCGCCGTGGGCTCGTGGACAGCCAGATACTCGTCGAACTCGGCAACTTTCTCCGTGTCCTCGTAGACGTGTTGATACTTAATCTTGCCCCAGGCGATCTTGCCGAAGATCACGCCAGTGTTCTCGTAGACGACGGTTCCGTTAGGGGCCTTGGCCCTATCCGTGAAATGCACGCAGACGGTCGTGTCCCATGGCCAGCCGTTGACGACGATCTCGTGCGCATCCGCCTGCAGGCCGACCTGCACGAACCGCCGATAGAAGCGCTCGATCTCAGCCTTGCCGCGGTGCTCGCCAGCCCACGAGTTTTGCCCGGGGAACACGAATGTGGCATCGTCAGCGTAGGCGCTGAGGAACGGCCCGATGTCGCCCTGATTGACGCGCCGGATCGACCGCCGCAACATCACGCCGGCAAGCCAGCCGAACATCGGCTAGATCTTCCCCATCGCGCGCAGGATGCGCTCCGGCGTGATCGGCGCCGTGTCGACGCGCACACCGATCGCGTCCTCGATCGCGTTGGCGACGGCCGCCGCGCCGGGGATGATCGACGGCTCGCCGACGCCTCGCGCGCCATACGGGCCCTCTTCCGAAGGCACCTCGACGATCAGCGTGTCGATGTTTGGCACGTCCAGCGCCGTGGGCATCCGGTAGTCGAGCAGGCTCGGGTTGAGCAGCCGGCCCTTGTCGTCGTAGGACATCTCCTCCCACAGCGCGATGCCCATGCCCTGCGTCGACCCGCCCTGCATCTGCCCGGCGACCGAGAGCGGGTTGATCGCGAAGCCGGCGTCCTGCGCCGTCGCCCAGCGCAGCAGCGTCACCTCGCCGGTCTCCTCGTCCACCTCCACCTCGGCGAGCTGCGCCGTGAAGCCGGGCGCCTGCGCTCGGGCGCTGATCGCGCCTCGGCCGATCACCGGCGGGTAGAGCGCCCCGAAGCCCGTGCTCATCCCGGCCAGGCGGCGGAACGGGATCGACTTATCGGGCGAGCCCTTCACGCGCACCTCGCCACAGGCCGACTCCAGGTCGTCCGGGTTCGCCTCCAGCCGCTCCGACGCGATGGTGAATAGCTGCTGTCGCGCGTCCTCCGCGGCCTCCTTCACCGCGCGGCCGACGGTGTAGAGCGTCTTGCTGCCGGCGCTCATGCCCGCGAACGGCGCCGTCTTCGTGTCGCCGGTGGTGACGCTGATCATGTCGAGCGGCACGCCCAGCTCCTCGGCGGCGATCTGCGCGAACGACGTGTTCGTGCCCGTAATGTCGTTCGAGCCGACGACGACGTTGATCGTGCCGTCGCCGTTCAGCTCAACGTGCGCGCTCGCCGGCTGCAGGCCGCCCATCCAGCCCCCGATGGCGAGCCCGACGCCGCGCCGTTTGCCGTCGGTCCCACCGTTGGTTCCCCGCGACTTCCAGATCTCGTGGTCGCGCACCGTCTCGAGGCACGCCTTCATGCCGATGGCCGGGTAGACGGCCTTGCTCGGCATCTCGTCGCCCTTTTCGACCGCGTTCTTCAGCCGCACCTCCAGCGGGTCCATGCCAATCTCGCGCGCCATCATGTCCATGTGGCTCTCGATGGCGAAGGTGACGTTGTGC
>JBBDNH010000145.1:0-4693 GCA_040877745.1 Dehalococcoidia bacterium | reverse complement strand
GCCCTGCGCCTCCAGCTCGGCGACCACGGCTGGCAGCACGGCCGAGTGGCCCTTGATGGGGAAGCTGCGTTCGTAGGTGTACTCGGTGGCGCCGACGCGCAGCTGGTTGTGCATGACCGGCTGGGCTTCCAGGTTGACGTACGGCACCGGGCCGGTCTCCAGCTCCAGCTCGCCGACGAGCGATGGGTCGATCTCGAGGTGCGTATCGGTTGTCATGGACTGCATTGCATCGCAGATGGCCGTGTAGGTCAACCGGCCCCGCACACCGAACTGCCGTCCTCTCATTCCCTCACCCCGGCCTGGCGCAGCGAGGACACCTGGCGATGATCGCCCCTCTCCCTCGCAGAGGGAGAGGGGATTGGGGTGAGGGAGGGCGCAGGCGCAGGATCGTACAGCACGGGTCACAGGGCGGTCTCGACATCCCGCCGCCGGTCGAGCCGCCGCACCTTCTCGATGTTCTCCGCCTCCGAGGCATCGGGCTGCGCCTCGAACCAGGCGTCGAGGATCTCCCTGGCCACGGTCTCGGACGTCGCGCGCAGGCTCAGGCAGAGCACGTTCGCGTCGTTCCACCTGCGAGCGCCGCGCGCGGTCTCGGCGTCGCCGCAGAGGGCGGCGCGGACGCCGGCGACCTTGTTCGCGGCCATGCTGACGCCGGTACCCGTCCAGCAGCAGAGCACGCCCTGCTCTCGCTCGCCCGTCGCGACGCGCCGCCCGACGCGCTCCGCGACGTCGGCCCACTGGAGCTTCTCGCCTGCCGGCGGCCCGACGAGCTCGACGTCGTGGCCGCGGCGGGCCAGCTCCTCGACGAGGAAGTCGGTGAGGTGCGTGCGTTCGTCGGCGCCCAGCGCGATCTTCATGGCTACCACCAGATCGTATCGTCCAGCTCGTCCTCGTCGCCATCCTCCGGCGGATTGAGCCAGAGGTCCGTGCCGAGGTACTTCCAGCCGTTATCGGCGAAGAGCAGCACGACATTGCCGCGCTCCAGCCGCTGCGCGACCTTCATGCCGGCGTGCAGCACCGCGCCCGACGAGACGCCGGCGAAGATCGCCTCGCGGCGCATCAGCTCGCCCGCAGCGCGGAACGCGTGGCGGCTCCGGACGAGGATCTTGCCATCGAGGACGTCGAAATCGAGGATCGGAGGGATGAAGCCGTCGGCGAGGCTCTTCAATCCCTGGAGCTGGCTGCCCGGGTGCGGCTCGACGGCGATGATCTTCGTGCGCGGGCGCGCTTCCTTCAGCCGGCGTCCAACCCCCATCAGCGTGCCGCCCGTACCGAGGCCGGCGACGAAGACGTCGACGTCCGGCACATCTTCGATGATCTCCGGGCCCGTGGTCTCGTAGTGCGCACGGACGTTGTTCTCGTTCTCGAATTGGTCGAGGAAGAACCAGCCCTCGCGCGCGGCCCGCTCGCGGGCCACCTCGATCGCGCGCCTGACGCCGTGATCGGCCGGCACCCACTCGACCGTTGTTCCGTAGACGGCGAGCGCGCGCGGGATCTCCGGGAAGACGTTCTCCGGCATGACGACGTGCACGTCGTAGCCGAGCGCCCGGCCGACCATGCCCAGCGCGATGCCCGTATTGCCGGTGGACGCCTCGATCACGGTGCCGCCGGGCTGCAGCCGGCCCTCGGCCTGCGCGGCGAGGAGCATGGCGCGGACGATGCGGTCCTTCACGCTGCCGGTCGGGTTCCAGCCCTCCAGCTTGGCGAAGAAGCGCACGCCCGGCTTCGGACTGCAGCGGCGCAGCTCGATCATCGGCGTGCGGCCGATGGCGTGGGTGAGGTGGAGGTGGTGCATCCACCTCGATTGTAGCGGTCGAGGACTACCGCCGCCGGCGGCGCATGACCGCGCGCCGGTGCTTGCCGCCTAGGGCGAGCAGGAAGTCGTCATCTGAGATTTTCAGGCCGGCGAGGATGGTCTTGAGCGTTCCCCTGCGTACGGGGTTCTTGTCGAGAGGGACCACCTGTGTGTGGGTCGTGCCGCGGACCTCACGGCAGACGGCTCTGTGGGAACCATCGTGGAGACGAGGGTAATAGCAGTCCAACCGTCCGAGAGCCGCCAGAACCTCGTCGCTCGAAACGAGCGGGAGCATCGCCGGAACTCAGCCGGTGGCGGTGGCCGGGGCCTTGCCACCGGCTTTTGCTCGGATTGGAAGCACGGAGGTCGTGCCGATCTGGTTCGGCCGAAGCTTCAAGGCGACAGCGTCCCGAGCGGGCGGTCTCTGGAGGACCTTAATGCCGCGTTCCCTGAAGATGCGTGGGCGCTCTCCGAGGTTCTCGATAGTGCGCAGGTAGGTGGTTAGCGCGTCCTTCAGGTTGTGAAACGCCTCTTCGACTGTCGATCCCTGGCTGGCAACACCGAGTTCGGGGCATTCAGACACAAACTCGCCATCCTCGTCCGTAGCGAGTAGCGTAAGGCGCACATAGCCCGATCCGTCAACATTCGAGCGTGTAGAGGAACCACGTCTAGGACTGGCCATCACCTGTCTACGGTAGCTCGTGACGATCCACGTCGCAAGGCACACGTCTACACGGCAAGCTGGAGCTGGCCCACGGGCTGGCGCGGCGCCTGCTCGCGATGGTGCAGGCCCCAACGCTCGCGCAGCTGCTGTACGGCCGCCGACACGTCCTCGGTATACGACTTCGGCGCGTAGGCCCCGCGATAGAAGCGCTGGTACTTCGGGAGCAGGTGCGGGTAGGTCTCGCGCAGGAAGGGCATGAACCACTCCTTCGTGCCCGGCTTCAGGTAGAGCACGTTGTCGCCGACGAACGAGGCGCCGTGGTCGCGCGCCGCGCGCACGACGGCTTCCAGGTTCTCCTGATCATCGGTGAGGCTTGGGATGATCGGCGCGAGCATGACGCCGCAATGGATGCCCGCGTTCGCCAGCCGTTCCATCGCCTCCAGCCGGCGTTCGGGGAGCGCGGTCTCGGGCTCGATGTGGCGCCAGACCTCCTCCTTGAGCGTCGGGATGCTGATGAAGACGCTGCACTCGGCGACACCCGACAGCTCGCGCAGCAGTTCGAGGTCCCTGGTGATGCTGGGCGACTTGGTGAAGATCGAGCACGGGCTGGCGAAGTCGCGAAACGCCTGCAGCGAGCCGCGCGTGAGGCCGTACTTGAGCTCGGCCTGCTGGTACGGGTCGCACGCGGTACCGATCGTCACGTGCTCGCGCTGCCAGCGCGGGCGGCTCAGCTCGCGACGCAGCACGGGCACGAGGTTCGTCTTGACGACGATGCGCTGGTCGAAGTCGCGGCCGGTGTCGTAGCCGAGATACTCGTGGTTGCCGCGCGCGAAGCAATAGACGCAGGCGTGCTGGCAGCCTCGATAGGGATTCAGGCTCCAGCGCAGGTGGGGCAGCGCGGGGACGTTGACGCGGTTGAGCGCACTCTTGCACTCGATCTCCTCGAACGTGACCTGGGGCATGGCGGCCTCCTAAGGACTAGAACACGCGTTCTTGTGTCCAAGTATAGCAGAACAAACGTGCTTGTCAAGGAGCGGTTCGGAGGACACAAAGACGGCCATGGCTGCCGGCGCGAACGCGAATTGTACGGCTCTCTGAATGCTGATTGAAGCCGCGGGTTTCAACCCGCGGGATGTGGATGCCGCACCGCGAACGGTGCGGACGAGCTACATGTGCTTGCCAAGGAGTTGCATCGCATTGGTGTGGGAACGTGTTGCGTGTCGCGGAATGGGCTCGCTCCCTCACCCCAGCCTGTTCACACGACGACGTCCCTGCGAGCGATCGCCCCTCTCCCGCGAGCGGGAGAGGGGACGGGGGTGAGGGAGCACCAGGAATGCCGGTGTCAGCGGCTGCTACGATTGTCCTTTGCGGTGCCGCCCGCACCACGTGGGACAGGCTTTAGCCTGTCGCCACTGCCCTTGGTGACTCCATAGGCTCGGGGCTCCACCGGCGCGGTAGTAGAGTACAGTCGTGACTCAAGAGGCCTGCCCGGCGTCCTCGGGCCGATGTCTCCAGAGCGAGGCTCAGATTCCTAGCTTACCATAAGGTGCCAAAACAACACGTTTCTACCAAACGAAATGCCACCGACGTGTTGCAACTATCCAGGATGTTCCTTTCGTCCCGTCTCCGGATGCCGCTAGCGCCGTCGCGCTTCTATAATCGAGGTGTGACGACGATCGACGACCCGATGGCGCGCAAGGCGCAGGCCGACATGCTGCTGGAGCGCTCGGCGATTCAGCTGCGCCAGCTGCTGGAGGAGGCCGCGAAGCAGCTGCGGCCGTTCCCTCCGTTCCCGGGCGCGTTTTTCACCAACGCCATCGAAGTGGATGCGGGCGTTGGCGACGACCCGGAGCGCGGTTGTGTCGTCGTCTGCGAGGACGGCGAGCTCTACGAGCTGAAGATGAGCATCGACTTCTCGGACGACGCGCAGGACCCCGTCTCCGCGCGCGACGAGACGCTAACGAAGCTCGATGACCTCCACCCGCGCGACTACCTCACGCTGGCGTACGAGGCGCTCACGCGCGTCACAGAGCAGCTGATGGAACGGACGGCGTCGGGCTGACGTGAGCGACTTCGACGACGGGAGCCGGGGCTGGCGGCGGTGGCTGCTGGGCGCCCGCAACTCCTGGCGGCGCATCGCCCTGACGGGCGCCGGCGCCGGCGTCGCGCTCGCGCTCGTCGCAGCGCTCATCGCCGGCTTCGCGGGTGGCGGCTTCGGCTCGCTGGACGACGAC
>JBBDNH010000144.1:0-4704 GCA_040877745.1 Dehalococcoidia bacterium | reverse complement strand
TCGAGGGCGGCGGCGTGCTGCTCGGCTCGTTCTTCGACCAGCGTCTGGTCGACAAGGTGCACGCCGTCGTCGCGCCGATGATCATCGGCGGCGGGACCGCCCCGACGGCCGTCGCTGGGCAGGGCGCCGAGCGCATGGCCGGCGCCCTCCGGCTGCGCGACGTGACCGTCGAACGCCTGGGCGACGATGTGCTGGTGACGGGGTATCCGGCCAGCGAGCATTAGCGTACGGAGTCTCCCGTATGAACGAACCGGACCCCGTCCTCGTCGTCGATCTGTTCCCTGAGCTCAACAAGCGCCTGCTGGAGCTCCTCGACAGCCTCTCGGACGAAGAGTGGCAGGCTCCAACTGTCTGCGAGGGTTGGTCGATCAAAGACCTCGCCTTGCATCTCCTAGCCGACGAAATTGGGAACATCGCGCGGCGACGCGACGCGTTTTTCGATTCGGCGGCCCTGCGGGAGGGTGAAGACCTATCGCGCTGGCCGGATCTCGTCGGCTTCATCAATCGCTATAACGAAGCCTGGGTTCAGGCTACGCGTAGAATTAGCCCTCGCTTGCTGCGAGACTTGCTCGCTGCGACGAGCAACGACCTGCACCGGTACTTCGTGTCCCTGGAGCCGTTCGCGATAGGCGGTCCGGTGAACTGGGCGGGGCCGGCGCCGGCACCGGTCTGGCTCGACATTGCGCGTGAGTACACCGAGCGCTGGCTGCATCAGCAGCAGATCCGCGACGCAGCGGGCAGACCCGGTCTGACGGAGCCGAGGTTCCTGTCGCCGGTGCTCGCGACGTTCGCACGGGCGCTGCCCCACACATACCGGGACATCGACGCTTCCGAAGGGACGCAGATCATGCTCACGATCACCGGTGAGTCCGGAGGAACGTGGCGCGTGGTTCGCGCGCGCGATCGATGGCTGCTCACCGTCGAGGCGGCGGGCCATCCGGACGCGAAGGTGACGATGGGCCAAGACATCGCCTGGCGCCTGTTCACGAAAGGCGTTTCCCGGCAGCAGGCGCTAGGTCAGGTAACGCTCGAAGGTGATGAAGCCCTCGCCGTGAAGCTGCTCGATGCCGTCGCCATCATCGCCTAAGCCCGCGCCGGCCGGTACCCTCGCCCGGCTGGTCGAGCGACTCGAAGCCGGAGGACGGCTCGTGCGGACGCGCAGGCTGCGCGGCGGCGTCGGCGCGCGCATGGACGTGCTCGACATCGCTCGTGCCGATGGAACGAGCCGCAAGGTCGCGCTGCGACGCTTCCAGCGCGACAATCGTTCGTCGCAGCCCGAGCACGTCGCGCACGAGTATGCGGTCCTCCAGCTCGTCGAGCGGGCGCAGCTCCCCGCGCCCCGGCCGCTGCTGCTGGACGCGCAAGGCGAGCTGTTCGGCGTGCCGGCCATCGCCCTGACGTACCTGCCCGGCGCGCCCGTCTACCTGCCACGCGACCTGACATCCTGGGTGGCCGAGCTCGCGCGTGGGCTGCTGGCGATCCACGCGGTAACGCCCGAGCGTTTCGATCTGTCGGCCCTCGGCACGCAGCTTCGCGATGGCGTGCGTCGCGAGCTCAAGACGCGCCGCCCCTACGCGCGCGACCATGGCGAGCTGGCGCGCGAGGTCCATGCGGCGCTCGTCCGCGACATCGACCGCGTCGCATGGCCGGATGCGACGCTGGTGCACGACGACTTCTGGCCCGGCAACACGGTCTGGTATCGCGGACGGCTCACCGGTGTGGTCGACTGGACGCACGCCGAGGTGGGCGACCCGCGCACCGACGTCGCGCAGTGCCGCATCGACCTCGCTATGATCCTCGACCTCGAAGCTGCCGGCTTATTCCGTGACGCGTACCAGGCGCGCGCCCCGCAGCCGCTTGCAGACCTCTGGTACTTCGACCTGCTGCGTGGTTTGCGCGCGCTGTTGTCGTACGAGTTCTGGCTGGAGGGCTACCACGACGCCGGCCTGACCCACGTCACCAAGCGCCGCGCGCGCAGCCGCATCGAGGCGTTCCTGCGCAGAGCGCTGGACGAACGGAAGGCGGCGCGCAGGGCGAAGCGGCTACAATAGGGGCGCCATGCTCACGGACACTGTCGACGAACGTCCGCCCGTGGGGGCGTCAGCATAAGGGAGGCGGCCATGCCGTTCTTTTTCAGCATCGTTCCCGAATACCAACGGCTCGTGCACTTCCGGTTCGGCCGGTTGGTCGGTACTGGCGAGAAGGGGCCGGGTTTCATCTTTCCGCTCTGGCCGATCATCGACAAGGTACACCTCGTCGACTTGCGCGAAGACGTGCTCGACGTGCCGCCGCAGACGTGCATTACCAAGGACAACGCGCCCGTCTCCGTCGACATGCTGATCTACATGCGCGTCGTGCAGCCGGTCGACTCGGTGATGCAGGTCGAGCACGTGGAGACGGCCGCGCTCGGGATGGCGGTGACGACGCTGCGCGCCGTCGTCGGTGACATCATCCTGGACGACGTGCTGGCGAAGCGCGACGACATCAACGCCACGATGCAGGTCAAGCTCGACGAGGTGACCGAGCGCTGGGGCGTGAAGGTGATGGCGGTGGAGATCAAGGAGATCACGCCCCCGCGCGACATCCAGGACGCGATGAGCCGCCAGATGTCGGCGGAGCGCAACCGGCGCGCGGCCGTCCTCGATGCGGACGGCCAGCGCGAGGCGGCGATCACGGTGGCCGAGGGCAGTAAGCAGTCGGCGATTCTGAACGCCGAGGGCGAGCAGCAGGGCGCGATCCTACGCGCCGAGGGCCATCGACAGGCGGCGATCCTGGAGGCCGAAGGCCTGGCGAACGCGCTGACCCAGATCCACGCGGTCGGCGAGGGGCTGGACGCGAACACGATGGGCCTCCAGTACCTGGAGGTGATGCGCGTGCTCGCCGCGAGCGACGCCAGCAAGTGGATCATCCCTGCCGAGCTGGGTCAGTTCGTCGCGTCGTTCGCGGGCAACGCTTCGCAAGCGCAGAAGTAGGAGCGCTCTATGTTAAACGACCTAGGCGCTGGTGCGCTGGTGGCAGGACATGTCTAGGAGAGCGCGCCTCGACGCGTTGGTGCGAGACTATCACGAGCATCAGCGTGACGTATCCAATCCATATCGGCTGGCAGCGTGGCTGAAGCACTACAGGACCCTGCCTTCAGTGAAGGAAGCGGTTACACAGGCAGCAATGGCCGTTGGGCCTGGAGGACTGAAGCATCCCCATGAACGGAGACGCTCGCACGAAACACTGAGCGAAGTCAAGAGGAGGCTCCTGCGCAAGCTGGAGCAGTTGGAACGATCAATGACCTTCGCCAAAGTCCACTTGCTGGTGGATCGCGTAATTCGCCCAGTCAAAGATGTCTCGGACCTGACTATTTACGACGCGGCGTTAAGGATAGCTGCCTACCTCAGGAAACTCCCGACCGAGGTTTACCTACACAACGGTGCTGCAGAAGGGTACAGCCATCTGTTCCAGAACGCACCTGTTCCGAAGGTAGTCCCCAGGGGACAGTTCGACGACGCAATTGGGCGCCTCCACGCGTATCAAATTGAGGACTTCCTGTGTATCTTCAAGGATGACTTTGAGCCGGACGGGAAGCCGCCCAGAAGTCGCTGCCACGGCCTCGTTCGTCGACACATCTGCTAGCAGGGAGAATGACGCATGTTCACGGGCATCATCGAGGAGATCGGCACCGTTCGCGAGGCGAACGAGGGCAAGCTGATCATCAACGCCAAGAAGGTGCTCTGGGGCACCAACCTCGGCGATAGCATCGCGATCAACGGCTGCGACCTCACGTGCACCTACCTGGAAGAGGACGGCTTCCACGCCAGCGTGATGCCGGAGACGTACCGCCGCACGAACCTGGGCGAGCTGAAGCCCGGCGACGAGGTCAACCTGGAACGCGCGCTGACGCTGGCGCAGCGGCTCGGCGGCCATCTCGTGCGCGGCGTCGTGGAGGCGACGGGCACGCTGGAGTCGTTCACGCCCGAGGGCAACGCGATCATCGCGCGCTACCACGCGCCGCCGGAGATCCTGCGCCACGTCGTGGTGAAGGGCCCGATCACGATCGACGGCGCCAGCCTAACGGTGATCGACAAGACGTCCGACAGCCTCGCCGTCTCGCTCGTGGAGTTCACGCAGCAGCACACGAACCTCATGCGCAGGGCACCTGGCGATAAGGTAAACTTGGAATCGGACATCATCGCGCGCTACGTGGACCAGCTCCTAGAGGAGCGGTCGAGTTAGCAGCGACGAGCGAGGAGGCGCTCCCCAGCCTCGGCTAGAAGGGAGCAACATGGCAACCAACGACGGCGAACCGCTGAAGGGCCTCTCCACGGTCGAAGAGGCGATCGAGGAGTACCGCCAGGGCCGCTTCGTGATCATCATCGATCACGAAGACCGCGAGAACGAAGGCGACCTGACGCTGCCCGCGCAGTTCGTCGATGCGGACGCGATCAATTTCATGGCGAAGTACGGTCGCGGGCTGATCTGCCTCTCCATGGCGCCGGAGCGCCTCGACAAGCTCGCTATCCCGATGATGGTCGGACGCAACGACTCCCACTTCGGCACAGCGTTCACCGTCTCCGTCGAGGCGCGCGCCGGGGTGAGCACTGGCATCTCCGCATCCGACCGCGCCCAGACGGTCCAGGTCCTGATCGACCCCAAGACCCGTCCCGAAGACCTCGTCATGCCCGGCCACATGTTCCCGCTGCGAGCGCGCGAGGG
>JBBDNH010000143.1:0-4715 GCA_040877745.1 Dehalococcoidia bacterium | reverse complement strand
CCCTGCTTCGCCTCGGCCGCGCCGACGACGATGACCTGCTCGGCGGAGAGGTGGTCCCCCAGCCGCTCGATGACGCGCGACGTGGCGATGACCATGCGCGCGCCGGCGCGCTTGACCAGCTCCTCGATCTCGTTCGTCTTCAGCTCGGTGTAGAGCGGCACGGTGACGCCGCCGGCGAGGAACAACCCCAACGCGCCGACGGCCCATGGGAGGCCGTTCTCGCAGATGATGGCGACGCGGTCGCCCTTCTGCAGGCCGAGCGCGACGAGCCCGGCGGCGAACTCGTTCGCCTGCTCCCAGGTCTCGTCGAGCGTGAGGCGCTGCCACTCGCTCTGGAGCTTGTGCTGGTAGACCACGCGCTCGCCCATGCGCGCGCGAGCGTCGGCCAGCATTGCCGGTATGGTGAGCGGCGTCTGGCTGGTCTTGAGGAAGGCCTCGCCGACGTCGACTTCGTCCCGTGGCTTGAAGAGGTTGATGACCATCGCGGGGGTTGCTCCTGTCGTATCCAGTCCACTCCCAATCCCAACGGCTCCGACAGTACCGGCGTGCGACTAGAGAGACGCGCCTGGGATCCCGCCGCCAGGCCGTTGCGGTCCTCAACGTCGCCCGCGGATGGTAGTATACCGCGTCCTCGCGTTACGCGCGCGCGCCGCGGGCTGGGTCTACTCGTCTTCGAAGAGGCGCCGCTGGTGGCGCTGGCGGAGCTTGGTGAGCGCCTGAGCCTCGATCTGGCGGGCGCGCTCGCGGGTGACGCCGAGCGCGTTCCCGACGACGTCGAGCGTGCGCGCGCGGCCGTCGGTGATCCCGAAACGAAGTTCGATCACCTGTCGCTCGCGCGGCGTAAGGACGCCGAGGGCCTGGCGCACGCGCTCGCGCAGGAGCTCGCGGGTGGCTTCCTCCTCGGGCGACGGCGAGAGCAGGTCCTCGAGCAGGCTGCCGAGCGTGCTTTCGTCCTCTTCGCCGACGGGCGTCTCGAGCGAGATGACCGACTGGCGAAGCGCGCGCGCGGCCTCACGCACCTTCTCCTGGCTCATGCCCATGAATCGGGCGAGCTCGGCCACCTTCGGCTCGCGGCCGAAGTACTGGAAGAGCCGCTCGCGGGCTTGCGTGTATTTGGAGATCAGCTCATTGATGTGGATGGGCAGCCGGATCGTGCGCGCCTTGTCCGCGATCGCGCGCCCGACGGCCTGGCGGATCCACCACGTGGCGTACGTGCTGAAGCGGTACCCTTTGCGGTATTCGAACTTCTCGACGGCGCGCATCAGGCCGGCATTGCCCTCCTGGACCAGGTCCATGAGCGGCAGGCCGCGCGCGGCGTGCTTCTTTGCCACGCTCACGACGAGGCGCAGGTTGGCGTTCACCATGTGCTCCTCGGCGCGGGCGGCCTCCTCACGCGCGCGGCGAATCGCCGGCGTGAGCGGCCGCAGGTACGGCATCAGCTTCTTGTTCTTTGGGGTGGCGCCGCGGTCGACGAGCTTGAGCGCGCGCTCCAACTCCTCAGGCGGCTCGCCGTCCTCTTCGCCGAAGAAGAAGATGCGCTGGCCGACCGCGAGGTCGACGATCACGTCGTGCACGCGGTCGACGCTCTGCTTCGAGTGAGTCTGCAGCTTGCGCTCGATGCGGGGGTCGATGCCGTGGTGGATGGCGGCGCGCAGCTTCTCGCTCAGCAGCTCGCCGCGAATGCCGTCCTCGGTCGGCGGAAAGCCGCGGATGGCACGCGTATCGCGCAGCCACTGCAGCGCGCGGGCCATCTCGCGGATGAGCAGGTACGTCAGCTCCTCGTGTGTCGGCGGGCTGCCGGTCTCGGCCATGTGGATCTCGCTGAGCAGCGTGAGCGCGCGGCCGTGCTCGATCTTCTTGAAGAGGTCGATCTCCTCCTGCGGTGTCAGTAGCTTGAAGCGCGCGATCTCGTTGAGGTAGAGTTCAACGGAATCCGGCAGCTCGACCTCGGCACGCGTGGTCGTGGCAGCAGCAGCCCGCTTGGTGGTTGTTTTTTCAGCCATGTCGAAAAATTGCCGTCCGAATGTGGACTAGACGACGTCCGGGCGCGGCCACTTCAGGTCGCAACTCAGGCAGCGCGCCTGTACCAGCGTCGAACCGTTCCAGTAGCTCATTGTGAAGAACTTGCGACAGCGTGGACACGCCTGGTCGCCAAGCTCAACCCGATGATCGTTCGATTCGGCGCGCTCGCCGGCGTCCTGCTTTGGCTCGCTGCGTCCGGACGGCAATCTACACCTCCATGTTCATTCTACACCCCTTCGCGATTCCACCGAAGGGGGTAACCTGGGAAAATCGAGACGAATATAGCTTCGGGAGGGCAGAATGCGCCTCCGTAAGCCGTCTCACATTCGCTACGGCCGCTAAGACCGACGATCAGGAGCAACGATGGCCCTACCCGAAGCGCCCAGTTCCGCCCGGCGAAGGCTCGCGGCGTATCTGAGCCTGCCGAGAGCTATCGCGGCTGCGCTGTTGCTCGCGGGGCTGTTCGCTTTGCTGTACTTCGTCTTGCGGCCCGATGGCGGGACGGGCTCGGTGATGGTGGCCCGGATGGTGGATACGCCGCCAGGCGCATCTGACGCTTCGGAAGGCGTCCATCCGGGCCGCCTTGCGCGCGATTTCGAGGCCTCGGACCTCGATGATCTGCGCTTCCGCCTAAGCGAATTACGCGATCGGCCGGTCGTGATTAACTTCTGGGCTACGTGGTGTACGAGCTGCCTCGCCGAAATGCCGGCGCTCGAGCAGCAGCGCCTCGCGCGCCAAAGTGAGGATCTCGCGATCGTCGCTGTGAACGTCGGCGAGAGCCTCGACGACGCGCGCGAGTTCATCGATGCGCTTGGGCTCCATGAGTTTGACGTGGCGATGGACCCGGATCTTACGATCTCGGACGCGTATTCGGTGCGCGGCCTGCCGCACAGCGTCTTCATCGACCGCGAGGGCGTGATACAGGCCGAGTACCAGGGCCAGCTGAACGATGACGTTTTGGACGGCTACGTGCAGGCGGCCATCGACGCCACACCAGGCCGCGAACCTGACCCGGAGCTCCGCCTGGTCACGACCGTACCGCGGGAACACGTCCTGGAGGTGCTGAGCGACGAGGAGACGCCGGGCGAGATGACGTTTCGTTCGCGGCGCTTCCGCTGTGAGGAAGAGGACTATTGCGGCGATGCGCTCGTCGCCGAGATCCGAACGATCGCGGGCGTCTCCAGCGTTGAGCGCGTTGCTGGGGCCACGACGCCGTCCGTCGCTGTCCGGTTCGACGAACGCGCGGTCGAACTCGCGGCGCTGGTCGACGCCGTAGCGCAAGCGCTGCGCGGCTACCCGGACCCGCTCTACACGCGCGACCTCGAAGTACGCTACCAGGACGGCTAGCGCCGGAACCCCCTATCCAGCTTGCCAGCGCCCGGCCCGAGTACTCGGGTAGGGCAGTGTTATGTCGTTGACGGCCAAGTTCGGACGGTGCTACCGTCCCTGATACGATGGAGCGCCTCCAACACATCGCAACGAGCCGGGAAGCGCGCCTGATCGTGCGCTGGGGACTGCGGCTCGTCGGGCCGGCGGTGCTCGTGGTGCTGCTCGTCCGTGTCGTCGACTATGGCGAGTTCGGCGACCTGCTGAGCGACATCCGGCTGCCGTGGCTGTTCGGGGCGCTGGCGGCGGTCCAGCTCATCCTGTTCCTGCGCACCATGCGCTGGATCGAGATCCACGCGGCGTTTGGGCTGCCCAAGGCGAGCTTCGCCTACCAGATGCGCCTCTCCTACGCGACGATGCTCGCGACGCTCGTCCTGCCGCAGATCGTCAATCCGCTGTCGCGGCTGGTGCTCATGGCGCAGGACGGCTATCGGGCGGGCCGGACGCTGGCCGGGTCTGTGCTCGAGAAGCTGCTGGAGATGGGCGCGTTCATCGTGTTCGGCGTCTACGGGTCGATCGTTCTGGCATCGACGTTCGGCGGGCTCGCCTGGTGGGCGATCGGCGGGGCGGTCGCGCTGGGCGTCGCGGCGTTCGTCGCGTATCTGATGCGCTCGCGCCTCACGGATCTCGCTATCGCGCTGATCGACCGCATGCCCGGCCTCGGCGGGGGACAGGGCGACCGCGATGAGATCGCGCACGACATCGTCTCGCTCGACCGGTTCGTGCTCGTGCGGCTGTCCGTCTGGTCGCTCATCATCGCGCTGACGCAGGCGGCGATGCTCTACTTCCTGAGTCGCTCGCTAGGCGTCGGGCTGTCGTTCCCCTACATCGTCGCGACGTGGGGCGTGGTCGCGCTCTCGCTCTTGCTGCCGCTCTCCGTGAACGGGCTCGGGACGCGCGAGGCTGTGCTCGTCGCCGCGTTCAGGGCGGCCGGCGAATCGACCGATGCGGCCGTCGCCGTGGGCCTGCTCGCGTTCGGAGTCGTGGCCGTCGGCTCGCTACCCG
Source organism: Dehalococcoidia bacterium (assembly GCA_040877745.1). GTDB lineage: Bacteria > Chloroflexota > Dehalococcoidia > DSTF01 > RBG-16-68-14 > JBBDNH01. Next base: position 302 of record JBBDNH010000143.1, on the reverse strand, counting down.
GCGCGTTCGAATGGCTGCGACGGTTCCTGCGCGGCTCCGGCCAGCAGGCGTCCGGGCTGGCGCCGGTCGCGCCGCCGGGCGCTCAGGCCCAGGGCGAACGCAGCCCCTAGGCGTTTCGCCACTCCAGAAGCCACAAGTCCTACCGATACTTAGCGCGACGACGCGGGCCTCGCCATGGGCGAGCCGGCCTCGCCTCGCCATGGGCGAGCCGCGCCCGGCATGGAGGCTAGGGAGAGCCAGGGAGGCGCAGGAAATGGCTGATTGGTACTATCGCGTGCCGCCGGACCTGGCGGTGCTGGTCA
>JBBDNH010000142.1:0-4751 GCA_040877745.1 Dehalococcoidia bacterium | reverse complement strand
CGTAGCCGAGGATCAGGTCGACGTCCGGCAGGTTGGACGCGCCGACCGCGAGCGCGAGGCCCTGCGCCGACTTCACGCCGGCCGCGCGCGCCAGCGCGTAGCCGATGATCGCGTGTCCGAGCGGTGTGGCCATCGCACCATCCGCGCTAACGCGCGGACTCCTGCTCCTCTCGCTCGACGACGAGCGCGTTGCCGTCCCAGGTGTAGTAGCGGTGCAAGAGCTGGCTCGGGAAGCTGAGCGGATCGCCGGGCGAGTACACGCCTTCCGTCGTCACGAGCTGGCCTTCTTCGATTGTCGCTACGATGCTCTGGGTCTGTTGGGGCAGCGCTCGCAGCAGCTCCTGGAGTCCGCCGGCCGCATAGCCGTAGACGAAGACGCCGATATCGCCACCTTCTCCTCCCGACGACACCGGCACGACGGCGTCGTCGACGCCATCGTCGGTGATGTCGGCATACTCGATGCGCTCGACAGCGACCTGACCGCCGGCGGTCCCGATGAACTCGGTCAGTCCCGGCTGCGCGCCGAGGTCCTCCCGCCGGATGTCGGGCGCAGGGGTCGCGGTCGCGGGTGTGCCGCTGGGCAGCTGGGTGACTGCTGGAGACATGGTTGCTGTCGCGTCACCTCCGGCGCCGCCGTCGTCGCAGGCTGCCACGAGGAGCGCTGCCGCGACGAGGATCAGCGTGACCCCGAGGGTCCGATCTCCCTTCCGCATCCCTGCCTCACTTGAAGGGTGGCGTCGCCACCCGGGTCGAGTGCGCCCCATCAGCACGGCGCCCCGTAACTATACAGAATCTGCGCGCCGCATTGCCAACGAGGATGTTATGACGAGAGGAAGTCGATGACGAGCTCCGCCAGCTCGTCCGGCCGCTCGACGGCGATGAGGTGCGCGGCGTTGGGCATTTCGACCAGCTTCGCGCCGGGAATCTCGCGCGCGTAGGCCTGGGCGTGGGCCGCCGGGATCAGCGTGTCCTCCTTGCCGCGGATGACCAGCGTCGGCGCGGTGATGCGGTGGAGCCGCTTTCGCAGCTTCGGGTTATGTAGGTATGGGTCCCAGGCGAGGCGCGCCGTCGCGGCCATCGTCTGCAGCTGGGGCTTGAGCAGGTCGAACGGGATGGCAAGCGCCGACCCGCCGGCCTGCGACATCGACACCGAGACCTGGTGCATCATCTGGGCCATCGGGTGCGACTGATCGGCAAAGAGGTCCTCCGCCATCTCTGCCGGACTGCGCCCAAACAGGTCTTTGATCTCCGCGCCCTCGATGTAGAGTCCGGCCGGGTTCACGACGACCAGCTTGCTCACGCGCTCCGGGTAGCGCGTCGCCAGCTCGATGCCCATCCAGCCGCCTAGCGACATGCCGAGCACAGCCGGCGAAACGAGGTCGAGCTGTTCGAAGAGGTCGAGTAGGTGGAAGACGGCGTCCTCCATGTCGTCGATCTGCTCGATGCCCTCGGACTCGCCGAAGCCGGGGAACATCGGCGCGACAACGTCGAAACGCTCAGCCAGCCTGTCGAGCAGCGCCAGGCCCTCGCCTTCGCCGCCGGCGGAGTGCAGGTAGACCAGCGGTTCGCCGCTGCCGCCGCGCCGGAGCTGCACGCCGCCGGCTTGGGTCGCGACCGTCGTGGTCGTCATCGCGCCCATCAGGCGACGGCTCCCGCGGTCTCGAGCATGGCCTTGCCATCGGGGAAGCGCTCGCGCAGCTTGGGCATCACCTCGTTGGCGAACAGCTCCAGGTTGCGCCTGGTGAGGTCGGCGGGCAGCGTGCCGAGCTGGAACAGGCCGAGCAGATTGCCGGTGCCGAGTCGGCTCAGGTTCTGCTCCAGCTTCTCCAGCACCGTCTTCGGCGAGCCGACGACGGCGTAGAAGCCCTCCTCGGCCTGCTTCCAGTTGTCGAGGCTGATCGCGAACGTGTTGGCGCCCTTCATGATGTTCTCCATCGAGCGGAGGGACGTGTAGCCCGGCGGCTGGATGTTGATGCCCGGCAATAGTCGCTTGACGAAGTACCAGAAGTGGTCTTCGTACTGGCGGCGCGCCTCCTCGTCCGTCTCCGCGACGTAGATCGGGATCAGCCAACCGGCCTGCTTCGGCTCGTAGGTGTAGCCCTCGCGCTCGCACGCCTCGCGGAAGAGCCGGAAGCTGCGATCGAAGACATCGATGTGGAAGTACGGGATGCCCATGTAGGCGTAATGATGTCTGGCGACGAACTCCATCGTCTCCAGCGAGCCGACGCCGGGGATCCAGACCTCGGGATGCGGCTGCTGCACCGGGCGCGGCCAGGTGTTGAGGAAGCGCAGGCGGTAGTGCTTCCCGATGTACTCCTGGGGGCCCGGCTCCGTCCAGGCCTTGATGATGATATCGTGAGCTTCCTGGAACTTCTCCCGGGCGTGCGCCGGGTTGATCGAGAACGAGTAGTACTCCGGCCCCCCGCCGACCACGAAGCCCGCGATCAGGCGCCCGTTCGAGATGTTGTCGATCATCGCGAACTCTTCCGCCACGCGCGTCGGCGGGTCGTAGAGCGGCAGCGCGTTGCCCACCACAGCGATCTTCACGCGCTTGGTCTGGCGGGCGAGGATCGACGCCATCAGGTTCGGCGAGGGCATCAGCCCGTAGGCGTTCTGGTGGTGCTCGTTCACGCAGACGCCGTCGAAGCCGAGCTCCTCCGCGTAGACGAGCTCGTCCAGGTAGCGGTTGTAGACCTCGTTGCCCACCTTCGGGTCGAAGAGGTCGTTCGGGCAGGTCACCCAGGCCGGGCCGTCGTAGTCGTCCGGCAGCGCCGGATACGGCATGAGATGAAAGCTAAAGAAGCGCATCGTGTTCGCCCTCCGGTCGTCCTCTGGATCCCCGCCTCGCGGGATGCAGCTTACCCGCGCGACGGACGGTTCGTCAACGCGCACCCGCGTCGTCCGGCGGAGGGGGTTTGGCGCTGGCGGCTGGCGGCTGGCCGGCAGCGACCAACGCCCGGTGCAGGTAGGGGATCTCGATTCCCTCGTCGTCGAACGCCTTCTTCAGGCGCTTGCGGAACTCGCGCATAACGTCCCACTGCGCCAGCGCGGCGGTGTCGCCCAGTATCCGGACCGCGATGCCTGCGTCGCCGAATTCATCCACGCCGAGCACCGTGGGCGGCGAGAGGACACGCTCCTTCCACTCCGCGTCGTCGGCCAGCTCGCGTCCGGTCCGGTTGATCACTTCGAACACGCGGTCCAGGTCCTCGCTGTAGGACACGCCGACCTGCATGTTGACGCGCGAGAACGTGCGCGTCATGTTGCTGGTCGTCGCCGGCACGCCGTTCGGGATTGAGTGCACCGTGCCGTCGAGGTCGCGCAGCACGGTCCGGCGCAGATTAACGTCCTCGACGAGGCCGCTGATGCCGGCGACGGTCACGACGTCGCCCTTCCCATACTGGTTCTCAATCAGCACGAACATCCCGGCGATGATGTCTTTGACCAGGCTCTGCGCGCCGAAGCCGACGGCCAGGCCGATCAAGCCTGCGCCGGCGATGAGGGCGCTGGCGTTGACGCCGAACTCCGGCAGGATCGTGATCAGCCCACCCAGGATGGCTACGACCGAGACCGTCCGGTAGGCGACGTGCGAGAGCGTATCGATGCGCTTCTCGACCTCGCCGGCGGGCGCGCCCACCATCTGCGCGCTGATCGCCCTGCGGATCGTTGGCTCCAGGATCCGCTGCAGGATGCGCAGGCCGATGTAGATGGCGAGCACGATGACGATAACGCGCGCGCTGCTGGTCCAGATGTTCTCGGCCCATTTGCTCCAGTCGATGTCGGTAAAGAATTCGCGCATGGCGAGGCCTCCCTTCTGCAGTTACGTGTCCTGGAGCCACCATAGCAGGGGCTTATGTAGGCGCGCTTTCTTGACCGCGCAGAGAGCGGCGCGATAGAATGCGCGTGCTCATTCTGGGCGATTAGCTCAGTGGCTAGAGCGCTTCCTTCACACGGAAGAGGCCGCAGGTTCAAGTCCTGCATCGCCCACCAGAACAACGTGCCGAAGTGGTGGAATGGCAGACACGCTACGTTCAGGGCGTAGTGCTCGTAAGGGCGTGTGGGTTCAAATCCCACCTTCGGCACCACTTCGCGCGCTCGTAGCTCAGCTGGATAGAGCGCAGGCTTGCGGAGCCTGAGGTCGTGGGTTCGAGTCCCGCCGAGCGCGCCACTTCCCCTGCCCTTGCATTGATCAGCGGAACGAGCGCCCCGACTTCGGTCGGGGAGGTCGTGGTCCAGGCGGCGGGTACCCGCCTGGCCGAGTCCCGCCGAGCGCGCCACACACACATCTCAGCACACCCTATCCAGCAGCATAGAGCGGTCGCCGGGGGCGACAGGTCGTGGTCCAGGCGGCGGGTACCGCCTGGCCGAGTCCCGCCGAGCGCGCCACCCTCATCATCGCCACTGAACGGCGTTCATTCTCGCGCCCACCGTGCTATCCTGTGGTCGCATCGAGAGGAGGCGCGCGTGGTCGAGGAGCGAACCCAGGCCGCAGCCGCAATCAAGGACGTCGCCGACCGCGTCCGCGAGAACATCGGCCGGGTGATCGTCGGCCGGGACGAGGTGGTGGAGCTGGCGCTGGTCGCGCTGCTGGCGGACGGCCACATCCTGATCGAAGATGTCCCCGGCACGGGCAAGACCACGCTGGCCAAGGCGATCGCGAAAAGCGTCGGCTGCTCGTTCAAGCGCATCCAGTTCACGCCCGACCTGATGCCCTCCGACGTCACCGGCATTCACTTCTTCAACCAGAAGTCGGG
>JBBDNH010000141.1:0-4755 GCA_040877745.1 Dehalococcoidia bacterium | reverse complement strand
AGATGGTCGTCGAGGCGAGGTACGAGAGCCGTCCGCAGGGCGGCGTCGGCGTGCGGCTGGCGCGCGGGTACGAGTTGCCCGCACTGCCGGACCCGCACGGCGTCGAGTCCGTGCGCGTGACCGATGCCACGAACGGCGAGGTGATCTTCGAGGACAACTTCGATGGGCCGCCATCCGCGCTGTGGTCCGACGAGACGAACGAGTGGTACGTCGACGGCGGGCTCTACAAGAGCGAGTCCCGCCGCGGCGTGACGACCGGCTTCCAGCCCTGGGACGATTACGTCCTGGAAGCCACGTTCAAGAACATCACCGAGGCGACCGTCTTCGTGCGCGCGACCGACTTCAACAACGCCATCGCGCTCGACATCGGCGCGTTCCGCCTCGCGGGCGGCCAGTCGATCGCGCTCTACCAGGAAGGCACCGGCACGGGCCGCGTGGGTGGTGGCCGTCTGGAGCTGGAGCGCAGCGAGACCGTGCAGTCGATGCTGTCGATGCTCATCGGGCCGTACCCTATCGGCCTGCTGATGATCGTCAGCGCGATCGTGCTGGTGGCGCTGGTGCGGGTGCGCGAGCTGGAGGAGCAGCTACGCAGGCTGGGCGCCCTCATGTCGCAGGTTGCGAACCCGCTCGTGCTGGGACTGTCCGCCGGCGGCTTTGTGCTGCTCCTGTACCTGCTGTACGTCGTCGGGGAGCACGTGCCGCATGTGCCGGACTCGGTGTTATACACCTGGCAGGCCAAGACGTTCGCGTCGTTTCACATCACCGCGCCCGCGCCGCCTGTGCAGGAGAGCTTCTCGATCTTCCACCCTGCCATGCAGGTGGTCGTGGACGGACGCTGGTTCCCGCAGTACCCGTTCGGGCACGCGGCGTTCCTCGCCATCGGGCAGCTATTCGGCGCGATCTGGCTGATCCCGCCGTTGTTGGGCGCGGCATCGATCGCGCTGATCTACTGCGTCGGCAAGCGCGTCTACAGCCTGGAAGTCGGCATGATCGCGGCCGTGCTGTTGCTGTTCTCGCCGTTTTTCTTAATGACAGCCAGCAACTTCATGTCGCACAACACGGGGATGTTCGTCATCCTGGCGATGCTCTTCCTCTACACCATGCCCGCAAAGCGGCGCTGGATCCCGATGTTCTTCTCCGGGGTCTTCCTGGGTCTGCTGCTGAACATCAGGCCGCTCACGGGGGCGGCGTTCGTGCCGATGATGGCGCTCTTCGTTGGGTTCGAGCTGCTGCGAGCGGGCCCGGACCGCAAGAAGGTCTTCCGCGAGGACCTGGCGATGGCCGCGGGCGCGCTGCTGCTGTTCATCATGTACTTCCTCTACAACCAAGCCACGACAGGCAGCTTCACCGAGACGCCGTACGCTTCGCAGGGTACGTTCTCCGACGACTTCTTCGGCTTCAGCGGCCGGCACTCGCTGTCGGCGGGCATGCAGAACGACCAGGAGCTGTTATCGCTGATGCTGCTGGTTGCGAACGGCTGGCCGATCGCGATAGGGCTGATCGTCGCCGTGCTGCCGTTCATCCTCGGTACCAGGCATCGCTGGGACTACTTCCTGGCGCTCTCGTTCCTCGTCATCGCGGCGTCGCCGATCTTGTATCGTTCGTCCGCCGTCATGCACGGACCGCGCTTTTGGTTCGAGACGATGCCGTTCGTGATCCTGCTGACGGCACGCGGTTTCCAGCACCTGCGCGACGCCGCCCGCATCGCGGGCGACTGGCTGGCGACGCGCATCTGGAGGCGCCCTTCGTTCAGCTCGGTCGGGATCAGCAGCTTTGCGGTGTATAGCCTCGTCGCGGGCCTGGTCGCGTTCAGCGTGTGGGGCTGGCTCCTCGAGCAGCGGGTGGCCTGGTCCGGCATCGGCGTGACGACGTTCACGCCGGAACGAGCCTCGCGCCTGGAGGGGTTCAACTACACCGACCGGCGGCTCCCGGACAGCGAGGCCGAGCTGGACCTTGAGAACGCCCTGGTGCTCGTCGACAACTGCGTGCAGTGGTGGTGCTACGGCAGCGTTTTCTGGCTGAACTCGCCTGAGCTTGACGGCGACGTCGTCTGGGCGGAGCGCCAGAACGACAGCGACGACCGGCTCCTGCTGGAGGCGTTCCCCGAACGCGACGTGTACGTCGCTTCCTACAGCAATGAGATCATTGTCCCCGCCACGCGAGAGGAGGTGCTGGCGGGCATCCCGGAGGTAGACGAGGAGGAAACGCCAACCGTCATCGAGGATGACCGCACTCCGGAGGAGCGCGACGAGATCCGGCGGCAGGACCTTGCGATCATCGAGGGCGCGCTGGAGCAGCGCGCCGCGCTGACGGGCGACTATCCGACGACCGACCGCGTAGTGCAGACCTTCTGCACCTACCGAAACCTGGACGCCGGCTGCATCGTGGAGAGCGTGCTCGCCCAAATACCGAGCGACCCGCTGGGCCACCCGATCCGCAACGGCTACTGGTATCGCTCGGACGGCGTTAGCTACGTCCTGATGGCGGTCCAGGAAGCGAGCGAAGCGAACATCGGCTGCCCGGCGGACCTGGAACCGCGGGTGCCGGAGTTCGGCACGTACTGCGTGCAAGGCGTGATCGCCGGCGGCGGCCCCACGCCCACGCCGGGCACGCCGCCGCCATGACCAGGAGCATCGTCACGGGGGCGGCGGGCTTCGTCGGCTCGCACGTCGCCGACCGGCTGCTGAGCCTCGGCCACGACGTCGTGGGCATCGACTGCTTCACGGACTACTACGCCCGCCGGCTCAAGGAGCGCAACATCGCGCAGGCGCTCGGCCACGAACGCTTCACGCTGGTGGAGAGCGATCTCAGCTCGGCCGACCTCGATGGCGCGCTCGAAGGCGCCGACTACGTCTTCCACATCGCCGGGCAGGCCGGCGTGCGGCCGAGCTGGGGCGAGCACTTCTCCGACTACATCCAGTGCAACGTCGCGGCGACGCAGCGCTTGCTGGAGGCGGCCAAGGACGCAGGGCTGAAGCGGTTCGTGTTCGCGTCGTCATCGTCGGTCTACGGCAACGCGCAGTCGCTGCCGGTGAACGAGCAGGCGCTGCCGCAGCCGGTATCGCCGTACGGGGTCACCAAGCTCGCCGCGGAGCATCTCTGCGCGCTCTACGCCTACAACTACGGCCTGCCGTCCGTCTCGCTGCGGCTGTTCACGGTGTACGGGCCCCGGCAGCGGCCGGAGATGGCGATCCAGGCCTTTCTCTCGGCTGCGAAGCGCGGCGAGCCGGTGACCGTATTCGGCGACGGCGAGCAGACACGCGACTTCACGTTCGTCGGCGACGTCGTCCAGGCGCACATCCTCGCCATGGACTCCGAGGACCCCGGCCCGTTCAACGTCTGCGGCGGGTCACGCGTGACGCTGAACGAGCTGCTGCGCATGATCCGAGACACAACGGGCAGCCCGCTGGAGGTCACGCACGAGGAGGCCGCGCGTGGCGACGCGCTGCACACGCTCGGCGACAATACGCGGGCGCGAGCAGCGCTCGGTTTCCAGCCAACGACCACGCTCGCGCAGGGCGTCGAGGCGCAGTGGCGCTGGCTCGGCGAGACGGCGAACGAAAGCTAGCGTCAGCTCGCGGGCCGGTCCGCCTCAGACGGCGCGCTCCCTGCATCCGACGTCCCCCGGCCAAACACCGCACCCGTAAGCACCCGGTCACCCGATAGGTGGTCGGACGCGAAGCAGACGCCGACCGCGAGCAGGTCGACGGCCGTCGCCCAGCCGCGCGCGGCGAGCGAAACGACGATCGCGAGCTCGACGGGCATCGTGAACTGCAGGAGGCCGACGAGGAAGCCCTCGCGCACGCCGAGGCCGGCGGGCGCGAACAGGCTGATCATGCCGATCACGCCGGCCAGCGTGAACGTGCCCATGCTGAGCGGCAGGTACTGCACCGAGTATGGCGTGAGCGAGACGATGAGGAAGTAGAAGCCCGCGCCACTCAGGCAAAATGCGATGAGGTAGAGCCCGAACGCGCGCGCCATGCGGCTCGGCGGCAGGAACCAGTCCTGTTCGGGCGCTTCCCGGCCGACCAGCCTCAGCACGAAGACGAGACCTCGCCGCAGCACCGACGGCTGGAGCGCCAGCACGCCGGCGATCGCGACGATCGGCAGCGCGATGTAGGGCAGGACGCTCTCCGACTCCACGGCCAGCGACGGGATCAGCGTCACCGACGCGAGCGCCAGCGCCGCGAGCAGCAGCAGGATGTTCTCGTAGGCGATCGTGCCGACGAGCGCGCGCGACGGATAGCCGATCGACCGTCCGAGGTAGAACCGCCCGAGCACGTACGGCACCTTGCCCGGCACGTAGCGGCCCATCCACGAATAGACGAACACCTTGCCGAGCCGCCACTGCGAGTGTCGCGCGTCCGGCGCGTAGTGGGCCAGCAGGTCGGTCCAGGCGAACGAGCGAAAGACGAGGTCGCCTACCAGGAGCAGGACGGCCAGCACCAGATAGCCCGGCTCGAGATCGATGTCTTCGGACTTCAGATCGTCGAAGTTCGAGGCGAGCTCGCGGCCGAGGAAGTAGAAGATGACGGCGACGATCGCGAAGCCAATCAGGCCTCTCGCGACGGGTCCCAGGTTGCGTAGCTGCGAAGGCATCTCGTCCCAGGCAGAACGCCGCTCTAGGCGAGCAGAACGCCTGCTCTAGGCGAGCATACCACAGCGACACTTCTGGCCGTATTGGCACGGCCTGACGGCGAACGAGGAAGGAGAAACTCGACCGCGGCCTTCAGTGCGCCCCATGGGTTTGGGTGC
>JBBDNH010000140.1:0-4757 GCA_040877745.1 Dehalococcoidia bacterium | reverse complement strand
GGGCGCAGGGCGCGTGATCAGCAGGAGCAGACCGTAGACCGTGAGGCTGGAGACGCAGAAGACCGCTGACTTCACGCCAAGGTTGCGCGCCACCCACCAGAGGCCCGGAACAACGAACATCAGGAGGGCAAGGGGGAGCAGCTCGTGGATCGCCAGTGAACCCATGTCATTGGCGTAACTCGGCAGAGACTGCCGCTCGTGCCCCCAGAACTGCGTATTCACGATGTCCAGGTACCGAACGGTGAACCAGTTCAGCGGGTGGTAGAAGAAGTAGCGCACGCCCCCGACAGACAGGTGCCAAATCAGCCACGGCATCATGAAGATCCAAAGGGCCGCGTACAGGACGACCGCCCGCGTCCTGCGCTCCTCCGAGTAGAAGCAGGCAAGCGCAACAATTGGGATCAGAAGGAAGACGAGCGCTGTCGTGTACGCGTACACGGAGGCAGCCAACAACGCGGTCCCAACGAAGATGTCTCGTCCGGAGCCGCCTCGCACTAGGTATCGGAGCGCGAAGTATAGCCCCGCATAGCCAAGTACGACAAACGTCGCGTAGAAGGACAGGTAGCCGGCCTGAAGCCAGAACACCTCTGAGAAGAGCAGTACCACCGCGGGAGCCGCACTCGCGAGGATGTCGCCTGTTGCGCGATAGGCGAAGAATCCTAGGAGCGCCGCCAGGGCGAAGCTGGCGAGCACGATCGGGTAGTGGAGGATGGGCCACCCGAGTACCAGAATGAGAGCATAGACTCCGTTTTGCAGCGGAGGTGATTGGGTTTCTAACAAAGGCTTCAACTCGCCTGCCGAGAGCGTCTTGGAGATCGATAGGACCGTGCCCGAGTCTGGATAGACCGACGGAGCGCCCGCGATCGGAAACAGCAGGTACGCGAATGCCGCGAACAGCGCAAGCACCGCGACGACGTCGACTCGCAGCCACTTCGAGCGCTTCAGTCGCTCGACGATCGGCGGTTCGTGTGCGCTGACGGACGCGTACACCCGCTGCTTTTCTCTGCGGATGTCCAGCGAAATGACATGGCCGGACGCCGTGTAGGCGGTCATGACTGGCTCCTTGTCAGAAGAACCACATAGCTGGGGAAGAACGCGTGCATCTGCCGCAGGGCGTTCCGCGCGCGCGGTCCAATTCGGTTGCGCAGCGCCTGCGCCGCTACCTCGGTCGAGAGGTCGTGGACGGCCAGCGCGGCCCGCTGCGCGAGCACGCATAGTCCGCCATAGGTCAGCGGCCGTACGTCGTACCGCCGGCCTCGTCGCGCGACTCGGACGTATGGCGTCCGCAGGCGCTGAGGCAACCACGAAAGGAGCGGCAGCCTAAAGTGCGGCTCGAGAAGCGCGAAGCGGTTCGGCATCGCCAGGTAGCAGACGCCACTCGGGCGCATGACGCGACGGATCTCGCGCAGGTGCATGAGCTGGTCATCCACGTGCTCGACCACGTGGTTGCTCACCACCACATCAAACGTCTCCGACCCGCAGGGCAGTCGCTCGGATCCGACGAGGCAAAAGTCGAACCCTGTTGCGACGCGCTCGTCCACCACGTCCACGCTCAGGAGAGATCGAGATGCGCGTGCGAGGTGCGCGGCGATGACCCCGGCGCCGGTGCCGATCTCCAGGACATCTTTCGAAGCGAGACTGCCGAGACGGAGGGTAAGCACGGACTCAATCCTGCGCGCCTTCTCCACTCGCCGCTCCGCCGTCGCGTGCGACTGCTTCCCCAACGATAGCTGCGCTGCCTTCATGCGGCCGCTCTCCTCGGCGTCGCATCGCGTTGAAACGAAGGCAGCGGCTCTGCCTTCCTAAGGAGGAAGCCGCTGATCCGCGCGGCGGAGGCGGGCAGCAGGCGCCGGCAGACTTCCTCGACCGGGTAGCTCAGCAAGACCAGCGCCCGGAGCGCGAGGGCCGCCGGCCGGAGGCCGTTCTGTCTGGGACCGCCCGATTTGAAGCCATCGATGCGCCCGCGGCTCAGGGCGGCCTTGCCCAGGCGGATCAGCGGCATGTACTGGTCGCCGGTCGTGCGTTTGACCTCCAGGCCGGCGTCGCGGCACATCGACGTCCACTCTTCCGCCCGCGCCGGGAAGACGTGCGGCGCATCGTCCGACATGTCGGTCAGCTCGAAGAGGACGGCCCGGCCGCCGGGCCGGAGGACGCGCGCGACCTCCTTGAGCGCTCGACGCTTCGTGTCGTGGTCGACGTGCTGGAGCACGGTGACCGAGTTTACGATATCGAACGACTCTGGACCGAAGGCCAGATGCTCGATGCTCATTTGCTTGAAGCCGGCAGCATCGCCGGCCGTTCTGGAGCGGGCGGCGGCGAGACGCGGCCGGTCGAGGTCGATGCCGACCACCTCGGCGGCGCCGCGCTCCACGAACACGCGCGCCCAGCGTCCGACCCCTGTCCCGATATCGAGGACGCGCTTGCCCGCGATGTCCACGTCGCGGGTCAGGCGGGCGAAGGCCACACGCTGGTAGCGGTCCAGGAAGCCGTTGAACCAGGCCGGCATGCCGGCGTAGCAGATCACAGCCAGCCCTTCGGGGTCGTCCGCCAGGAAGCGGCTGCTCAGGCGCGACCAGTAGCCGCGCAGCTCGTTCGGCCGGAGCCGGCGTACGCCGTTGCTGGCCGCGTCCGCACTCATACCGCTAACATCTCCTCCATCAGGTCGGCGTAGCGCGCCGTGGTCTTCGAGAGTTCGAACCGCTCGCGCACCCACGCTATCCCGCGTTCGCGCATGCGTTCCCGTTCGTCCTCATGATTGAGCAGGCGGCCGAGGGCGTCCGCTATCGCACCGGCGTTTCGCTGCGGCACCAGCACGCCCGTCTCGCCGTGGACCACGAGGTCCGCGATGCCGCCGACATCGGTCGCGACGACCGGGCACCCGCTCGCCATCGCTTCCGCGAAGACGACGCCGAACGACTCCGTGTCACCGTTCGACTCCACGACCGACGGTCCGACCAGCACGTCCGCGGATGCGAGGTAAGCCGGGAGCTCCTCGTTCGGCAGGGCGCCCGTGAACGCGACACGGCCATCGAGGCTCAGCCGGCGCGCGAGCGCCTCGAGCGAGCTCCGCTCCGGCCCGTCACCGATGATCACCAACTTCGCGTCGGGGTGCGTGCGCAGCAGCGCGGGCATCGCCTCGATCGCGTAGCGAGCGCCCTTCTTCTCCACGAGCCGTCCGACGAACAGCACGACCGGCCCATCCGGGTTAAGCTCGCGACGCAGGTCTGACGACGCGGCCTCAGGCCGGAATGCGGTCGTGTCGACGCCCATCGGGAGCACGCGCACGCGCTCCTGCGGCACGCCGAGCGCCAGCACCTCGCGCTCGAGCGAGCTGCTGACCGGCGCCACGCGGTCGCTCGCGCGTAGGGCCCAGCGCTTTGCCTTATGCGCGAGGCCGCGGCGCAGCGCGTAGAGGTCGGCGCCGTGGGTCGTCGTCAGGACCGGAATGCCGAAGTGAGTGCCGAGCAGCCCGGCGACCCAGCCCTGCGGCAGCGCCCAGTGCGCGTGGATGAGATCGACTGCTCCTTCACGCGCCAGGCGCCAGGCCGCCCAGAGCTGGCCAAGGACGAGGCCCGGCACCAGGCCGTAGAGCAGCCGGTTGCCCTTGATGTTCGGGAGGATGGCGCCGTCAGCCAGCCGCTGAGAGCCATCAGGCCAGCTATAGCGATAGCGGCGGACCGTCAGGTCCGACCACTGCTCGACCGAAGCCGCGCCCTTGGACGCCGGCGCAAGCACCGTGACATCGAACCGCGCTGTCAGGCCATCACAGAGCTCCGCGACGAATCTGGGGCACGCGTCGCCCGGCCAGCGGGGAAACGTGCTGGTCAGCACCAGGAGCCTTGCTCGCCCGTTCGGTCTCGGCGTCATGCCGATGGTCGCCTCCCTGCGAACGACACGCTATGCGGCTCGCTCGTCCGCGGGTCGCTCGTCAGCGGCCGCCTCGGCGTGGTCGCCGTTCGTCGAGATGGGCACAACGCGCAGGTCGGGTGATGCGCCGCTGGGCGGGAGCAGCGCTTCGTTCACGCGATCGGCCGTGCGCAGCAGGCGCAGCGGCACCTGCATGCGCTCCGCCAGGTCCATCAGCGCCCTGGTGTCCTTCGGCAGGCACTTGCCGCCGTAGCCCCGATAGCCGCCCTCGAAGACGTCCAGGTGCGACGCGCCGATGCGCAGGTCGGCGCCCACGGCGTCGCGCACCACGTCGTAGTCGATATCGAGCGCGGAGGCCAGGTCGTAGATCTCATTGGCGAAGGTGACTTTGAGCGCGAGGTACGAGTTCGTCATGTACTTCGTCAGCTCGGCCTCGCGCGCGCCGATGATGCGCTGATAGGGCGCCGACGGCAGCATCGCCATCACCGACTCGGCCAGGTGGCGGCTCTGCGCCGTGTAGCCGACGATCTGGCGGTCGGGCCGGATGAAGTCGGTGCGCGCGAACGACTGTCGCAAGAACTCCGGATTGAAGAGGAAGCAGTGCTGCGAGTAACGCGCCTGAAACGCCTCCGTGGTGCCCGGGAGGACGGTCGACTTGATCACGACCGTCTTCGAGCCGCTGAGGGTGCTCACCGCGTTCTCGAGCGCGCTTTCATCGAAGCCGGCGTACGGCCGGTAGGGCGTCGGCACGCAGACAAAGACCAGGTCCGCCTCGTTGATCGAGCGCTCGTTGCCCAGCCCGCGGTTCGGGTCGTAGACGCGGAGCTGCGCGTCCTGTCGCTCGAAGTAGTGGTGGACGCTGTCGCCGACGACGCCCAGCCCCATGATGC
>JBBDNH010000139.1:815-4831 GCA_040877745.1 Dehalococcoidia bacterium | reverse complement strand
GACGTCGTGATCTACGGCATCCCGAACTGGAGCCCGTACGCCGCGTTCGCGAGCATGAACCCGATCCTGACGCTCGTCTCCTCCGGGCTCGGATATCTCGGCGGCTACATCGAAGCGCTCGGCAAGCCCGGCTGCTCGGTCATCGTCACCACGCCCTGTCCGGAGCAGTGGGACCGCGAGCACCATCCGGCCTACGCCGAGGTGTGGGACCGCGTCCTGCCGGAGACGCGCGACCCGTACGAGATCACGGAGCGCTTCGGGGAGGAGTTCGCGACGCATGCCGGCTACATCGACCAGTACCGCAACGGCGTCGCCTTCCACCCCGTCCACGCCATCCTCGCCACGCACCCGCTCAAGCGGCTGAAGCACGCGGGCCGCGTCTTCGTCGCCGGCGCCGACGACCCCAAGGTGCCCGAGCGCGTCGGGTTCATCTCCACATCGACCGTCGAGGACGCCATCGCGGAAGCTGAGCGCGTCCACGGTACCAATTGTTCCATCGTCTGCGTCGAGCAGGCGCTCGGCTAGCTCACACAAGCTCGAAGGTCCAGCGAACCATGCTCGTCAGCGAAGTGAAGGACATCGCCCGTCGCTGGGTGGCCGAGGAGCCCGCTGTACTGCCGGGCTTTCGCGGCGCGTTCCACACCGGCTCGATCAACTGGCTGCCGGACGGCGCGGAGTTTCCCTACACATCCGACGCCGATATCGCCGTCGTGTTCGACGGCGAGCCGCCGCCGAGCCCGGGGAAGTTGCTCTATCGGGACGTCCTGCTCGAGGCCGGCTACTACCCGATGACCCAGTTCGCCTCCGCCGAGGAGCTCCTCGGCAACCATCAGCGAGCCTTGTTCGCGGTAGCGACGATCATCGCCGACCCTTCGGGCAAGCTGGCCGAGCTCCAGGCCTCGGTTGCCCGCGACTACGCGAAGCGACGCTGGGTGCGCACGCGTTGCGAAAGCGCCAGGGACCACTCCCTTAACTACGTCCGCGCGCTGAACGAAGCGACGGACTTCCACGATCAGGTGGCCTGCTGGCTCTTCGCGGCGGGCGTGACGCCGCACGTCCTGCTCGTCGCCGGCCTGCGCAACCCCACCGTGCGGCTGCGCTACCCGGCCGCGCGCGAGCTCCTCACCGAGTACGGCCGTCTGGACTTCTACGAGCCGCTCCTCGACCTGCTGGGGTGCGTCGACATGACCGTCGATCGCGCCGCGCACCACCTCGATGCGCTCTCAGCCGCGTTCGAGGAGGCGAAGGCCGTGCTGAAGACGCCGGTCTTCTTCGCGGCCGACATCAGCGACCACGGGCGTCGCGTCGCGATCGACGGCAGCCGCGAGCTGATCGAGCGCGGCGAACATCGCGAGGCGGTCTTCTGGCTCGTCGCGACCTATGCCCGCTGCCAGCGCGTGCTCTTCCACGACGCACCCGTAGCGATGCAGGAGCGCCACACGCCCGGCTTCCGAGACCTGCTCGACGACCTCGGCGTCGCGTCGTACGACGACCTCAAGCAGCGCGGGGCACAGGTCGAGGCGCTCCTCCCGGACGTCTGGGACGTCGCGGAGGCGATCATGGCCGCCAACCACGCGATCGAGGACTAGCGCCGAGCGGCCACGCCGGGCCTGCGCGTCGGCGTCGCCGCGGTGCGCCGGCCGTTGCCGCCCTGCGCTCGGACGCGGGCCTTCGCGGCGGCGCGAGCGCCGTTGCGCGATGTCACAGCAGCCTTGGCACGAGCGAGCGGCCCCTTGCCGTTCGAGCGCACCGCCGCCTTGCGGGGCGCGTGGCGGTTGTACCAGTCGAGGCGGCGCTGGATCTCGTCGACAGACTGCGCGGGCGTTCGGACGCCGTGCGAGCCGCCCGGGTAGCGCACGAACTCCACCTTCTTGCCCAGCATCTTCAGCCCCTGGAAGATCTGCTCCGACTGCCCGATCGGGCAGCGCAGGTCGCCCTCCCAGTGCACCAGCAGCACGGGCGTCTTCACGTTCGGCAGGTACGTCACCGGCGAGCGGTCGCGGAGCGCCTTCTCGTTGTCGAACGGCGAGCCCTCGTGCTCGTACACCGCGAAGTGGGGGATGTCCGTCGTGCCGAACATGCTCACGTGATCGGCAACCGGAGCGCCGATCAGCGCCGCCCGGAAGCGGTCGGTCTGGCCCACCGTCCACGACGTCATGAAGCCGCCGTAGGAGTAGCCGCCCACGTAGAGCCGGTTCGGGTCGGCGACCCGGCGCCTGATCATGGCGTCGACGCCCGTCATCAGGTCCTGGAAGTCCTTGCCGCCCCAGTCGCCCACGCACGCCTGCGAGAACTCCTCGCCGTAGCTCGTGCTCCCGCGCGGGTTCGGCAGCAGCACCACGTACCCCGCCGACGCCAGCGCCTGGTAGGTGAGCTGGAAGCCCGTCGGGTGGACGCCGTGCGGCCCGCCGTGGATCTGGAGCGCCAGCGGATAGCGCCTCCCACGCCGGTAGTTCGGCGGGTAGACGACGAACGACTCGATCTTGAGGCCGTCCGGCCCCTTGTGCGTCACGCGCCGCACGGGCGCGATGTCGCGCCCCTCGCGCAGCTCGTCGTTGGCGTGGCTCAGGTTGCGCGCTCGACCGCCTCGCAGCGTCGCCGAGTACACCTCCGGCGGCTCCGACGTCCAGGCCGCGGAGAAGACGACGCCCTTGCCGTTCGGCGTCAGCGCGAACGAGTCGATCTGGCGGTCGCCGCCGATCAGTTTGCTCACCGACCCGTTCGCGGCTCCCGCGCGATAGAGCGCCTGGGCGCCGCGGTCCCCCGCCAGGAAAAGCAGGCTGCGGCCATCGCGCGACCACGAAAACGTCTGCGCGCCGACCAGGATCCCGCCGATGACCGAGCGGTCGAGCGGCGCGCTCACCGACTGCGGCGCGCGGCTGCCCGAAACGGGCAGCACCAGCATGTGCGTGTTCTTCGCGCCGCCGGCCTCGCCGTGCTCGTGCCCGACGAACGCGATCGAGCGTCCGTCCGGCGAGAACTGCGGGTTGTACGCGGCGCCGCGGCCGCGCGTCAGCCTGCGCGCCCGGCCGCCCGTCGAGCGCACCACCCAGAGGTCGGTGCGCCACAGGCGCTGGAAGCGGTCGCGCTCGCGGTCGGACACAAAGGCGATGAAGCGGCCGTCCGGCGACCACGCGGGCTGCTGGTCGTACCAGTCGCCGTCCGTGATCTGCCGCTCCTTGCCCGTCTCGACGTCGACCGTGAAGATGTGGTGCCGCCGGTCGTCGAAGTAGCCGATGCCGTCGAGCCGGTAGCGCAGGTCGCGGATCAGCCGTGGCGCCGCCCGCTCGGCGTTCTTGCGCTCCTTCGGCTCCTTGTAATTCCCAACGCGCGCCACGTAGGCGATGCGCTTGCCGTCCGGCGACCAGACGGGCTGGCCCGCGCCGAACTTCGTCTTCGTTAGCTGGCGCGGCTCGCCGCCCTCCAGCGGCAGGAGGTAGATCTGGTTCTTTTCGTCGCGGCTCGATACGAAGGCGAGGTAGCGGCCGTCCGGCGACCAGCGCGGGCTGTGGTCGTGCTTGCCCTGCGTGAAGCGCTGCGCCGCGCCGCCGCCCTTGAGCGGCGCCACGTAGACCGACATGCGGCCCTGGTCCGATTCCTTGTCGGACCAGCTCACCGTGTACGCGACGCGCTTGCCGTCCGGCGAGACCTGCACGTCGCCGGCCTGCTTCAGGAGGTAGACATCCTCCGGCTTGATCGCTCGCTTGCTCATGCTGGGCATCTTCCCCTCCTTGTGCTCCGCCTGCCCGTGGTTGAAGTCGCCGTGGGACAGGCTTCAGCCTGTCGGACCCCATATGGCTCGGCTAGTATAGCGCCTATGTCAAGTATTCACAGGCTGGCGCCCGGGACGGCCTCGGCCTGTGTGGGACAGGCTTTTGCGTGCGAGAGACAGGCTTTGGCCTGCGTGGAACAGGCTTCAGCCCTGCGTGGGACAGGCTTCAGCCTGTCGACGCTCTCAGAGCCAATCGACTATAATGCTCGCGCACTATCTCTAGAAAGGCATGTACCTATGCACA
>JBBDNH010000139.1:0-805 GCA_040877745.1 Dehalococcoidia bacterium | reverse complement strand
GGCGACTGATCGGCCGGCCATCCTATCTGGGCGACACATCGGGGTGAGGGTGGGCGCGACGGTAGCCACGAACTCGCGATCGCGGCGTGACGCGCCCAAACGCAATCGACTATAATGCTCGCGCACTATCTCTAGAAAGGCATGTACCTATGCACAACCCCCTTCACACGCCCATCTGCGATCTCTTCGGCATCGAGTACCCGATCTTCCTCGCCGGCATGGGAGGCGTCTCGACGGCGCCGCTCGTCGCCGCCGTCTCCGAAGCGGGCGGCTTCGGCATCATCGGCGCCGCGACCATGGGGCCGGACGACCTGCGCGACCAGATCCGCCGCGTGCGCGATCTCACCGACAAGCCGTTCGCCGTTGACCTGCTCGCGCCCGACCCGAACCGCATCCGGCCCCAGGTGGAAGTCGTCTTCGAGGAGGACGTGCGCGTCTTTGTCGCGGGTCTCGCCGTGCCGGCCGACTTCATCGACGAGATGCACCAGCGCGACATGAAGGTCGTCGTGATGTGCGGCAAGGTGCGCCACGCGCAGAAGTCCGAGGCCGCCGGCGCCGACGTCGTCGCCGCGCAGGGGACCGAGGCCGGCGGCCACACCGGCGAGATCGGCGGCATGGCGCTCGTCCCGCAGGTCGTCGACGCGGTGAGCATCCCCGTGCTCGCCGCCGGCGGCATGGCCGACGGCCGCGGCCTGATCGCCGCGCTCGCGCTCGGCGCGCAGGGCGCCATCTTTGGCACGCGCTTCATCGCCACGCCGGAGGCCCAGGCCGCCGCCGGCTACCGCAAGGCGATCGTCGCCGCGGG
>JBBDNH010000138.1:0-4873 GCA_040877745.1 Dehalococcoidia bacterium | reverse complement strand
AGGTTGTTCTTCGCCTGGTCCTTCGTGTAGCGCTCCCGGCTGTACGCCTCCGACGTGAACAGCACCACCTCGTCCACCTCCTCGCCGTCGACCGCGGTCGCCTGGAGCCGGTCGGCGTGCGAGCGAAAGATGATGAGGTCGTAGTCGAGGTACGGGAGCTGGCGGTAGAGCTCGACCGTCACTTCCTCGCCCGCGTAGTAGTCGACGGTGTAGCCGGCCTGCTCCAGCCGGCCGGTCGTCTCCTCGGCGAACTTCGCGTTCGGGAACGTCAGGCTCAGCTGGTCGACGATCGCCGCGGCCGGCGGCCCGGAGTCGCCGCCGCAGCCGCCCAGCGCGAACCACGCCGCCACGGCCCCCGCGGCGATCATCGCAACGGCCACGCCGGCCAGACCAATCGTCCGGCCGCTCGGGCGGCGCCTGCGCTGTCTCACCTTCCCGCTTCCAGCCATGTCCGCTCACTAGGATAGCAGCGGAAGCGACAGCCTGTAACGGCTCGGCGGGGCCGGCTCAGATTCGAGTCGCCTTGACACAGCTTCGAGGCAGACGTAGCATAGCTTCGTCACAGGGCGGCAGCGGACGGGCGCCGCGAATCGGGCCCACCGAGCCCGGGAAGGCAGGATGCCATGTGGAAGCTCGCAGCCGGAGCCGCGGCAATCTTCGTCGTCACGTTCCTCTTCACAACCCTCGACCAGGGCACTCGCACGACCGAGGCCGGAAACGTGTTCACCAACCGCAACTGCATCGGCAGCCTTGTTGTGACCCTTAACGAGGGCGGGCATCCAGTCAACTGGCCGCTCGCTGATCCGAACCCTTCCGGCGGTTCCTGGAAAATCGAGCTCACCTCCGATGGTGATCCGAACACACCCGATCCAATCACCATCATCGGGCCACCGCCCGTGATCCAGGTGAGCGGCGACGCCGACGGTGAGGGCGCGATCGAGGCGTCCGGTCAGGGTACGTACCAGGGATTCCCGACCGCAGTGACCTTCAACGGCTTCCTGGAGGGCGACCCGACCGACCCAACCAAACTCACCGGCGAATACAGCGTCGGCAAGGCCGGGGAGCTGCCAGGCGAAGTTCCCATCAACTACACGCTCGACTGCCAGGTCCCGCCTGACCAGAAGAAGTACGACATCATCGCCATGAAGCTCGACCAGAACGGCGCGCCCTTGCCGGGCTGGGAGATCCACCTCTACGACGGTCCCTGCAACGACGCGCTTGCCAACATCGTCGACTCCGACACCACCGACGCCGACGGCTTCGCAGAGTTCCACGAGATCCAGCCCGGCGTCTACTCCGTCGAGGAGAAACTCGAGCCCGGCTGGAACTTCATCACCGACCCCTGCGTCGATGTCGCGTTCGGCGTCGCCGGCAGCCCGGCCGGTGCAGCCTTTGAGCCCTGTCCCAACGTGGACCCGACGACCTGCGACTCATTTGACTCCGCCGGCCTGGTGAATATCCGGCCGGTCGGCTCCGACGAGCTGCACGGCGTCACGCTCAACGGCCCCACCGTGATCAAGCGCGGCCCCGTCATTCCGGGCGCGCTCGATGTCGTCGAGACCGAGATCATCCAGCTCGACCTCACCGGCTCCGCACCCATCCTCGGTGATGTCACCGTTCGCCAGTCGCCGGATACGCCGTCGACCGGCGAGATCGAGGAGCAGGAGAACCATACAGAGGGCGTCCTGGATCTACCGCCCTTCGTGCAGACCGGCACCGAGGCGAGTAGCTTCTTCGACGTCTTCTTCGAGGTCGACGTCCTCGGCATGACGCTCCACAACGAAGAGCCGCTCCACCTGGAGTGCAAGATCGATGAGATCCCGCCCAACCTCTGCCTCTACGAGCCGCCGATTCCGGAGCCCATCCCGCTGGTCGACGACGAGGGCACCACCATCGCGTTCATCGAGCACGCCCTCCACATCCCGCTGCCACCGAAGACCGACTTCGTCACCTTCCGTAACGAAGAGAAGCCCGACGCCACGCCCACGCCGTCCGAGAAGAAGTACTCGATCATGGTCCTCAAGCTCGATCAGGACGGCGAGCCCGTCCCCGGCTGGCAGATGAACCTCTACGCCGGGCGCTGCGACGGCAGCTTCACCCTGATCGAGTTCCAGGACACCGATGAGGACGGCTTCGCCGACTTCATCGACCTCCAGCCCGGCGAGTACTTCGTCGAAGAGAAGGATGAGGCCGGCTGGAACCCGATCTCCGACACCTGCGTCGACGTCAACCTGCCCGCGGCCGTCGGCGGCGCGCCCGCCGGCGTCCTTCCCGACTGCCCGAACGCCGACCCGGACACGTGCGACGCGTTCGACTCGGGCGGCCTCGTCAACATCCGCCCGGTCGGCGACGACGAGCTCCACAGCGTCACGCTCAACGGCCCAACGCTCATCAAGAGAGGAGCGGTCGCCGGCGGCGCGCTCAACACGGTCCAGACCGAGATCATCCAGCTGGACCTGATCGGCAACTCGTCGGCGCTCGGGCAGGTCGTCGTCCGCCAGTCGCCCGACACCGCGTCCACCGGCAAGATCACGGAGCAGCAGAACAGCCTGCAGGCCACGCTGGAGTTTCCGGCCGACAGCTTCTTCGATGTCTTCTTCGAGGTCGACGTGCTCGGTATGACGCTGCACAACGAGGTCGCGCTCCACCTGGAGTGCAAGATCAGCGAGATCCCGCCCGAGCTCTGCTTCTACGAGCCGCCCGTGCCGGAGCCGATCCCGCTGCTCGACGACGAAGGTACGACCATCGCGTTCATCGAGCACGCGCTCCACATCCCGCTGCCGCCCAACGAGCAGCTCGTCGTCTTCCGCAACGAGCGCAAGGACGGCGTCACCGCCACGCCCACGCCGGCGATCACCGCAACGCCCACCGCGTCGCTCCCGAGCCCGACGCCGACGCCCGGCACGCAGCCGACCGCCACCCCGACGCCGGGTACCGGACCGACGGCCACACCGACACCGTCATCGACAGGCAGCGGCGACGCGAACAAGAACGGCACGACCGACAGCATCGACGCGGCGCTCATGCTGCAGCACATCGCGGGCTTCATCTCGCGACCGCCGAACAGCGATACCGACCAGGATGGCGATACCGATGCCATCGACGTCGCGCTCGTACTGCAGTACGTAGCTGGCTTCCTGGATAGCTTGCCGGTCTAGGCACTGAGGACGAGTTCTGCTATAACAAGCAGGATTGTGCGAACATGGAACCTACAGGAAAGGTAGGCAGCAGACTATGAACAAGACCATTGGAATGGGGCTGGGCCTTGCAGCCGCGACGGTGCTGGCGCTCATCGCCGGACTGTTCGCCGCATCGCCCGTTGGCGCGCAGGATGACTTCATTAGCCTCGACTCGGCAACGGTGAACATCACCGGCGAGGCGGACATCGACCTCGTCACCAGCGGCATCGGGCAGCCTGGGCTCGGCGCATGGGACATCGGCATCGCGTACGACCCGGACATCGTCGAACCGGAAAGCTGCACCTCCAACGCCGGCAGCCAGTGCAACATCAACTTTGCGTCCGACCAGGTCCAGATCGTTGGCGCCAGCGGTGACGGCCACGTCGGCACCACCACGCTCGCCACCATCGTCTTCGGCTGCGTGAGCGAGGGCTCGACATCGGTCTCGCTCGTCGTGAGCGACTTCGCCGACGCGACCGAGGGCTCGCCGCAGCCGCTGAGCTACGGCGTGGTCAACGGCCAGATTACGTGCGTGGAGCCGGAGGGCGTTCCGACCAACCCACGTCCGCGCCCCAGCGACGACGATGACGACGACGCTGACGTCGACGACGACACCGGCGCCCCGACGAACGGCGGCGTCAGCGGCCTGCCCAAGACGGGCAGCGGCGCAGCCGGCGGCGGCGGCACGGCAACGTGGTTCATGATCGTGCTGGCGAGCGTTGGTCTGGCGAGCATGACCGGCTTCGGCGCAATGCGCCTGAGCGCGCGACGATCATCTGAGGAGACCCAAGGGGACTAGCCGCACAGAAAGGCGGGGACGCATGACAGGGAAGATTGGCGCGCCGCGCGTTGGCGCGGTCGCGGCGGCATTGGTCGCCGCCATCGCGGCGCTCGCGGTGGTCACGCAGGCCTCCGCGCAGGGCCCGGAGGTGCTCAGCCTCGGTTCGATCACCATTCGATCGAACGCCGCCACCACACTCGACCTGCGCGCCGAGGGTATCGGCGAGCCCGGCCTGGGCGCCTGGGAGCTCGGCCTGGTCTACGACCCGACCGTGCTCGCCGTCGAGCAGTGCATTCCTACGGACGACAGCCAGTGCAACCCCGCCTTTGCACCCAACCGCGTGCAGCTTGCGGGCGCAGACGACTTCGGCCTCATCGGTGACGTGCACCTCGCGGACGTGCGGTTCCGCTGCCTACGCGAGGGCACCAGCCAGATCGAGATCGTCGTCGACATCTTCGCCGACGCGACGGAGGCCGGCCCGGTGCCGTTCGCTCCGAAGGTCCAGAATGGCAAGATCACATGCTCGCCCGTTAGCGAGGTGCCCGGCACGACCGAGAACCTGCGCGGCGACACCAACTGCGATGGCATCGTCACCGCCGTTGACGCGCAGCTCATCCTCCAGCTGGAGGCCGGCTTCATCCGCTCGGTCCCCTGCCCGCTCAACGCGGACGTGGACCGCAACGGCCGTATCAACGCCATAGACGCCGAGTTGATCAAGCAGTTCGTCGGCGGGTTGATCCGCTTATAGGCCCGCTCGCCCAGCCCCGTCATGCTGAGCGAAGGGAAGCACCTGGCGGTCCCGCCAGGCCCGCGATCGTGCACGCCGCTCGTTGGCGCCCGGGTCCAGAGGGCTCTGGGGTCAGGCTTCAGCCTGACAGGGAGGTGGGGGGCTCCGCATGCCGCCCCGACGCAT
>JBBDNH010000137.1:0-4903 GCA_040877745.1 Dehalococcoidia bacterium | reverse complement strand
GCGGGGCGCCACGGCCGCGCCCCCGTTGGCGGGGCCGCCCCCACCCCCACCCCCCCCCCCGCCGGCGGGAGAGGGGCGACTTGTCCGACGACCGAGGGCTGGCGACCACTCGGGGTGAGGGTGCGAGGAGGTCGCGCGCATGACGGTGGAGGGCCTGTCAACGGACAAGTAGCGGATAAGCGGATACGCTCGGGTAGAACACCGACAGCCGTTCGCCATCTGTTCCTCCGTTCCCCATCCGACAGCCGTCTGGTATAGTGACCCAAAGCACAATCCGAGAGCAGGAGCGCCGTGCTCGATACCGAAGCCAGCCTCGAGATCCAGGAGCTCGTTTCCGAGTTCAAGCCCGGTGACGCCGATCTGCTGCCCGCGCTCCACAAGGTGCAGCATCGCTACGGCTACATCCCCAGGGACGCCATCGCGGTCGTGGCGCGGCAGCTCCGGCTGGGCGAGGCGCACGTCTACGGCGCGGTCACGTTCTACACGGAGCTGCGCACGATCCCGCCGCCGGAGACGCGCATCGATTGGTGCAGCGGGCCCGCCTGCAGGCTGAAGGGCGGCGAACGCATCCGCGCGGTCCTGGAATCGACGCTGGGCATCGGGATGGAGGAGAACACCGAGGGCGACAAGCTGGGTCTGCACCTGGCGCAGTGCAATGGCACGTGCGACTTCGCGCCGCAGCTCTGGGTCGACGGCAAGGTCGTCGGGCCGCTGACGGCCGCGGAGACGGTGCGCCTGATGCGAGAGCTGAGGGAGAGAGATTAGCCACAGAGACGTGTAGGGGCCGAGCTTTAGCCCGGCCCTGGACAGAGCTGAAGCTCTGTCCCTACGCTTGGTAGAACGGAACAGCCACAGATGAACACAGATGCTCACAGATTGTGTGAAGGACGTCTAGGATCCTATCTGTGTCCATCTGTGCGTATCTGTGGCTAAACCGCGATGCTGAAGGCGTACGAAGCGCTCCGGAAGCAGGCCGAGGAGGTCTGGCAGGCGGTCGAGCGGCCGCCGCGACCGCTGATCCGCGTGCCGGTCGCGACGTGCAGCATCCCCGCGGGCGCGCTCGAGACGCTGGAGGCGCTCCGGAGCGAGATCAAGGCGCGCAAGCTCGACGCCGACGCTGGCATCGTGGGCGAGACCGGCCTCTGCTGGCTGGAGCCGCTCGTCGAGGTGCGCAAGCCCGACGGCAGCGCGGTTCTCTACCAGAAGATCACGCCCGACCGCGTTCCGAAGCTGCTCGACGAGGCGCTCGACGGCGTCTGCAGCGACTTCGCGTTCGCGGTGGTCGCCGGCCCGGACGTCGACGGCGTCCAGCGCCTGGAGGACTTCGACCTGTGGGCGCTGCAGGAGCGACGGCTGATCGAACGGGCGGGACGGATCGACCCGGAGAACATCGACCACTACATCGCGAACGGCGGCTACTCCGGACTCGCGCAGGCGCTGGAGCAGACGCCGGAGGAGGTCATCGCGTCGGTCCAGGGATCGACGCTGCGAGGGCGGAGCGGGTCGAACTTCCCGACCGGGCAGAAGTGGGACTTCCTGCGCTCGAAGGAGCGCGCGCCCAAGTACCTGATCTGCAACGCGGACGAGGGCGACCCCGGCGCGTTCGTCAACCGCATCTTGATGGAGTGTGACCCGCACTCGATCATCGAGGGGATGGCGATCGCCGCGCACACGACCGGCGCGAGCTACGGCTTCGTCTACGTCCGCGACGAGTATCCGCTGGCGATCGAACGCATGCAGCGCGCGGTCGAGCAGGCGCGAGAGCGCGGGCTACTGGGCGGGAACGCGCTGGGCGCCGGCCTTGCGTTCGACGTCGAGGTGTGGCGCGGCGCGGGGTCGTACGTCTGCGGCGAGGAGTCGGGGCTGCTCGCCTCGCTCGACGACGCGCGCGGGATGCCGCGCATCCGGCCGCCGTTCCCGGCGGACTCGGGCGTGTTCGCGCAGCCGACGAACGTAAACAACGTCGAGAGCTACAGCGATGTCGCGCTGCTCTTCCAGCGCGGGCTGGAGTTCTACAACTCGGTGGGCACGGAGGCGAACAAGGGCACGAAGATCTTCAGCATCTCCGGCCACATCCAGCGCGTCTGCGTCGTCGAGGTACCGATCGGCTTTCCGCTGCGCGACCTCTACCATGCCTGCGACCCGGGGACATGGCAGGAGCGTCGCAAGCTGAAGGCGGTGCAGGCGGGCGGTCCGCTCACGGGCATCCTGCCGACGCACATCGCGCTCAAGCTCGGCCTGGAGCCGGACCAGTTCCGCGAGCACGGCGTCCTCATGGGCGGCGGCGGCATTGTGTTCATCGACGACACGGCGTGCGTGGTCGACCTGAACGTGATGTTCTCCTGGTTCCTGGAGGACGAGTCGTGCGGGCGCTGTACCACCTGCCACGGCGGCACGCAGCGCATGACGGAGATCTTCAGCCGCATCGGACGCGGCGGCGGTTCCGGCGACGACTACGCGAAGATGCAGATCCTCGGCCAGGCGCTCCAGTGGTCGAACTGCGTTCACGGCTCCGCCTCGCCGACGATCATGCTCAAGACGGCGGAGTACTTCCGGGAGGAGATCGATGCGCACATCAATGACCGGCGCTGTCCGGCCCGCGTGTGCCGCGACCTGATCCGCTACCAGGTATCGGCGAAGAGCGACCTGCTGCCGGAGGCCGCCGCGATCTGCCCGACCGAGGCGATCGTGCAGGAGGAGAGCTCGGAGACGGCGGCGGCCGGCGGGTGGAAGATCGACCAGGCGCGCTGCGTCAGGTGCGACGCCTGCCGCGAGGTCGCGCCGGACGCGATCGAGGTCGTCGATGCCCCGCCGCCCGCGCCTGCGATCGCTCCGCGGGCGCACCTGCAGGACGTCGGTCGCGATGCGCGCGGCCGGATGAACTGACCCGTAGGGTCACCCTGAGCGATAGCGAATGGTCTCCAGGAACCAGGAACCAGGAACGGGGAACCAGGGGAGTGAGGCGGCTCCGAGATGCTGATCGTCCTCTGCGGCACTTCATCGTCGGGCAAGACGAGCCTGGCGCTCGCGCTGCAGGAGCTGGCTGGCCGCCCGTTGTTCCACATCGAGGCCGATCGCTTCGCGCCCACGCTCCTCGATGAGCAGCGCGGCGACCCGGAACTGCACGAGCGCGCCGTGCTCGCCATGCACGAGGCGATCGCGGCGTATGGTCGCAGCGGCCTGGACGCGATCGTCGACGGCTCGCTGCCCACCGAGCCGCCGTTGCGCGACCGCTGCCTGGACGTCCTGCGCGGCGTACCCGGCACGAAGGTCGTCGCCGTACGCTGCTCGGTCGCTGCGCTCCGGAAGCGCGAGGCCTCCCGCCCTGATCGCCCTGCGGGCTGGGCTGAGCAACAGGCCGCGATCGTCTACGAAGGTGTCGACTTCGATGCGTCCGTGGACACCACGGTGCGCTCTCCGAAGGAAGCGGCCGGAGAGCTGCTCGGGCGGCTATTCCCGGCTTAGCGCGGGGCTAGGCCTCCGTCGAGGCCTTGGGCTTTGGTGTGCGGCGCAGCCACATGGTGACCAGGAACGTCGTCGCGCCGCCGAAGAGCGCGCTCACGACCAGCGACCAGATCACGCGCGTCGTCCACTCGAACCAGAGGAAGCGCACTTCCGCCTCGTGGAGGTTCTGCAGGAAGAACACGAGCAGGATGAGGCCGAGCGCGATGGCGCCCCACAGCTTCAGTCGCTCCGAGAGCGGTTGTTCGGTGGCGGGTTGCGGTGCGGGGGTCTGTTCGCTCACGGCTCTCTCCTCCCGTGCTTGCGCTATGCGGCTCGATGTCGTGCCCATGATAAGATAATCGACTCCTAGCCGGAACGCTGACGCCACCGGGAACGGTGGCGCGTTGTCGGGAGCCGAAGGTTCCTGTAGAATAGGGCAAACGTTCTGAGAGGGTGGCAATCCCCGTCGTGACCCCGATCCGTCGCCAGTACCTCGACGTCAAACGACGCTATCCGCACGCCATCGTCCTCTTCCGCCTGGGTGACTTCTACGAGACCTTCGACGACGACGCGAAGCTCGTCGCGCGCGAGCTGGAGATTACCCTCACGTCGAAGCCGATGGGCAAAGGCGAGCGCGTGCCGCTCGCGGGCATCCCGTACCACGCCGTCGAGGGCTATCTCGCGCGGCTGATCGGGAAGGGCTACAAGGTCGCGATCTGCGAGCAGATGGGCGACCCGGCGGCGGCGAAGGGCATCGTCGACCGCCAGGTCGTGCGCGTCGTCACGCCGGGGACGGTGGTTGAGGGCAACCTGCTCGACGAGCGGACGAACAACTACCTGGTCGCGCTGGCGCCGCCGGCGCGCAGGGCGCGCGAGCGCTCCGCGAACGGCGCGGCGTGGGACGACCCGCACGCCGCGGTCGGCCTCGCTTACGCGGACTGCTCCACCGGCGAGTTCGTCGCGGGGGAGGTCGCCGCGGGCGCGCTCTCGGCCGAGCTGGCGCGCCTGCGCCCGGCCGAGCTGCTGCTGCCGGAGGGCGTCGCGGCGCCGGAGGGCGTTGATTCGCACATGACCGAAGGCCCCGGCGACAGCTACGTCGTCGAGGTCGCCGAGGCGGCGCTGCGCGAGCACTTCGCCGTCGCGTCGAGCGAGGCGTTCGGCCTCGCCGGCCAGCCTGCTGCCGTGTCCGCGGCGGGCGCGCTGCTGCAGTACCTGCGCGAGAACCAGCAGTCGTCGCTGCAGCAGATGACGCGATTGCTCGCCTACCGGCCGGAGGGCTTCATGGCCCTCGACGCCGCGAGCCGCCGCAATCTGGAGCTGTTCGCGGGCGGCCGCGATGCCAAGCGCGAACACTCGCTGCTGGGCGTGCTCGACCTGACGCGGACGGCGATGGGCGCGCGGCTGCTCGCCCGGCGCGTTGGGCAGCCGCAGCAGGAGCGCGCCGCGATCGAGGCGCGGC
>JBBDNH010000136.1:0-4911 GCA_040877745.1 Dehalococcoidia bacterium | reverse complement strand
CGCCCGCCGCCTCGGCCGCCTCGATCATGTACTTGGCGATGCGGTCCTTCACGGAACCGGTCGGGTTCTGGCCCTCCAGCTTCGCAAAGAAGCGCACGCCCGGCTTCGGGCTCAGCCGCTGGAGCTCCACCAGCGGCGTGTTCCCGATCGCCTCGATCAGGTTTGGGTAGAGCATCGTCAGGACAGACTCCCGCGCCCAACATCGAGCCGCTCTCCGCGAGGGGCCAGATGCTTCGCTTCGCTCAGCATGACATGAACCGCGTTCCCGATTGCCTCACGCAAGGGCGGGCTGGGACCCGCCCGCAAGGGCTGGCTGGGACCCGCCCGCAAGGGCGGGCAATATCGACACCACGTCCTTGTCGCTCAGCGGCGTGTCGAGCGACTGCAGGTAGCGGATATCCTCGTCGTTCACGTAAACGTTGACGAAGCGGTGCAGCTCGCCGTTCGCGCCGCTGATCTGGGCCCGGAAGCCCGGAAAGCGGGCCTCCAGGTCCTCCAGCAGCGCACCGACGGTGCCGCCCTCGCCGGCGACCGCCTTCGCGCCGACGAGGTTCCGCAGGGTAGCCGTAACTCGTACTTCTACGGCCATCCTATGCCTCCGCGTGCGCGGCGACCGTTGGTGCGGCGCCGCAGAACGCGTCGTAGTCGATCAGCTCGGTGATGCTCGGGTCGTCGCCGCAGACGACGCACTTCGTGTCGCGCCGGATCTTCAGCGCGCGGAAGTCCATGCTCAGCGCGTCGACGATGAGCAGCCGGCCGTGCAGCGTGTCGCCGATGCCCAGGATCACCTTCAGCGTCTCGGAGGCCTGGATCGAGCCAACGAGGCCGCAGAGCGCGCCCAGCACGCCGGCCTCAGCGCAGCTCGGCACCAGGCCGGGCGGCGGCGGCTGGGGGAAGAGGCAGCGATAGCAGCCCTTGCCGGGCATGTAGACCGTCGCCTGGCCCTCGAACAGCAGGATGCTGCCGTCGATGAGCGGCTTCTTCAGAAACACGCAGGTGTCGTTCACGAGATAGCGCGCGGCGAAGTTGTCCGCGCCGTTCACCACGATGTCGTACTGCGACACGATCTCCATGGCGTTGTCCGAGGTCAGCGGCGCCTCGTGCAGCTGCACGTTCACGTCCGGGTTGTAGGCGTTCAGCGTCTCCTTCGCCGACTGCACCTTCGGCCGCCCGATGTCGTCGTTCTGATGCAGGATCTGGCGCTGTAGGTTCGTCAGGTCGACGATATCGAAGTCGACCAGGCCGATCGTGCCGACGCCCGCGAGCGCGAGATAGAGCGCGACCGGCGAGCCAAGCCCGCCCGCGCCGACGATCAGCACCTTCGCGCCCATGATCTTGCGCTGGCCGGCGCTGCCCACCTGCGGCATGATGATGTGCCGCGAGTAGCGCGTCACCTGCTCCGGGGTCATCGCGCCACCCTGCGCGGCGCTTGCGCCATCCTCGCTGCCGCCGGCGATGGCCGGGATGATGGCCACCTGGTCGCCCTCCGCGAGCGCGGTGGCGTCGCCGTTGAGCGCGCTGATCTCCTGGTTGTTCACGTAGATGTTGATGTGGGCCGGGATCTCGTGCTGGCGGCTGTAGATCAGGTCGTGCACGCCGGGGAACTGCCGGTCCAGGTTGTCCAGCACCTCCGCGATCGTACCGCCGTCCACCTCCACGCTAGCTCGATTGCCCGTCATCCGCCGGAACGGCGTCGGGATATAGACTGTCACCTTCATCATGCTCCCATCCTCACAGATTCACGCTCAGGTAGCGCTCGCCCGTGTCGGGCAGCACCGTCACCACGCGCTTGCCCTGTCCGAGCTTCGCGGCGACCTGGAGCGCCGCGAACACGTTCGCGCCCGCGGAGATGCCCACCAGCAGACCCTCCTCCTTGGTAAGGCGGAGCGTCATCGCGTACGCATCTTCGTCGCTCACGGCGATCAGCTCGTCGTAGACATCTCGATTCAGCACACCCGGCACGAAGCTCGCTCCGATGCCCTGGATGCCGGTCAGGCCGGCCTTGCCACCGCCGAGCACGGGCGAGCGCTCCGGCTCCACCGCGACGATCAGCGGCGCCGGGTCATGCTCCTTCAGCACCTCGCCCACGCCGGTGATCGTGCCGCCCGTGCCCACGCCCGCCACGAACGCGTCCAGGCGGCCGCCGGTCGCCTTCAGGATCTCCAGCGCCGTCGTGCGCCGGTGGATCGCCGGGTTGGCCGGGTTGTTGAACTGCTGCGCCATAAAGTAGCCGTGCTTGTCGACCAGCTCCTGCGCGGCGAACACCGCGCCCGACATACCCTCGATCGCCGGCGTCAGCACGAGCTCCGCCCCGAAGCGCGAGAGCAGCTTGCGCCGCTCGACGCTCATGTCCTCCGGCATCGTCAGGATCAGCCGGTAGCCCTTCACCGCGGCCACCATCGCCAGCCCGATGCCGGTGTTGCCGCTCGTCGGCTCGACGATCGTGTCGCCCGGCTTCAGGACGCCGCGCGCCTCCGCGTCCTCCACCATGCTCAGCGCGATGCGGTCCTTCACACTGCCGGCCGGGTTGAGCGAATCGAGCTTGGCCAGCACCTCGGCCGAACCATCGGGCACGAGGCGGTGCAGCCGCACGAGCGGCGTGTTGCCGATCACGTCCAGCACGCTGTCGGCGATCTCCTCGCCGGCGCGGACGGACGCCTTCAGCTCGCGCAGGTCAGATGTAGTAGCGTCCACCATTGCGGTTGTACTGCCTCTCCTTCTCGGCCAGGTCTCCGATCGAGACCCCTTCCAGGATCTGTTGCGTTGCGTCGCGCACTTGCACCCACACCTCGCGCTGCACGCAGCCGCCCGACCTCGTGCAGGAGTCCGGGTCGTCCACGCAGGCGATCGGCGCCAGCGATCCCTCCAGCGCTACCATGACGTCGCTCAGCTTCACATCGCCCGGATCGCGGATCAGCGCGTGGCCACCCTGCGGGCCGCGCACGCTGCGGATGAAGCCGGCGCGGCGCAGGGAGGTCAGGAGCTGGTCCAAGTACGGCTCGGGTACCTCCTGCCGCGCCGCGATCTCGGCGCTCTGCACGGGGCCCTGGCCGTAGTGATGGGCGAGCTCCACCAGCGCTCGCACGCCGTAGTCGCCTTTAGTCGATACTTTCACTTAGTTTTCCTGAAAGTCTACCGGATTCCTCAACAATTCCAGTGTATCACACGCAACTCACACCGCCAGCAGGACCGCAGGCACGAACAGGATCGCGGCCATGAACGCGGCGAACGCGCGGCGGCTCGACGTCACTCGGCGGGCCACACCCAGGATTGCGCGCTGATACGGCCCGTATGCCACCAGCAGCACCGATAGCGACACCGCTGACCCGACCACCATCATCGTGAACACGATGGTGAACGCTCGCGGCGTATCGAGCAAGAGCGAGGCAAACAGCGTGTCGATCCACGTCGCGATGTTCGCCCCCATGATGTATGGAATCAGGTGCTGGCGCTTCAGGTAACCCTTCATGGTCAGTGGCACCAGGATGGTCAAGGAGAGCGACACCGAGAGCGTCAGCAGCGTGACCGCGGCGCCGAAGCCGAACATCGGCAGGCGGCGCTGAGCGAGCCGCGACAGGCGCTCGAACGTCGGGCCCGGCGACTCGAGGTTGGGCAGTGCGCGGTCGAAGAGATAGAACGCCCCCAGCAGCGCCGGTACCCCGAACGCGAACAGCGCCAAGTCCGGCAGGTGCGACACCGCGCGCGTGGTGATCGGGTCGTAGATCATGTCCACGAGCGACACGAGCGCGCCCGGCGAACCGAAGCGCACGTCGTCGAACCAGCCCTGCTTCAACACGAGCGTGCCCAGCGGCACCACAGGCGCCCAGAGCGTGAACGCTGTGAGCAGCGCGACGACGCCGATGTAGATACTGTCGGGGTCGCGCTTCCGAAAGATGTAATAGAGGAAACCGACGAAGAGGACGATGAACGACGCGCCCAGCCGCGAGCCGTTGATCATCGCGAATGCTTCGATATCGGAAATCGTGCCGCCGCTGAAGAGGCTGAGCGCGATCGCGGCCACCGGCGAACCGCTCATCACCAGATACGACCCCAGCCAGCCGAAGCCGAGCAGGCCGGTGATGCCGTCCGCCGAGATCCCGTTGAGGACAGGCTTGATGCCGGCCGCGCCCGCCTTCAGCAGCTCCAGGGACAGCACGAAGATCGCCAGCGCGGCGACGATGTAGGCCGCGCGCAGCAGGACGGCCAGCGCGAGACGGACCCGCGGCGACAGGCTGGGCTGGCCCCGCACGACGAAGTGGGCCGCGAATTCGTCCGGTTCGACGAGCACGCGCGGCGCGTCGATGACGCCCGGAGCGGATGTCCTAGGAGCCGCCACCGCTCCCCCCAGCGGCGGCGTTCGCGTGCATCGCCTCGATCAGCACTGCGGCTACTTCGGGGCGGCTGAACTCCTTGGGCGGCGCTTCTCCAGCCGCGAGCATCTCGCGCACCTTGGTGCCGGAGAGGAAGACGCGCTGGTCCTGGTCGTGCGGGCAGGTCTTGCTGCTCGCCATTTCGTCGCACGCCCGGCAGAAGAAGGTGTGCTCGAAGAAGAG
The DNA here is from genome assembly GCA_040877745.1 of Dehalococcoidia bacterium. Classification (GTDB taxonomy): domain Bacteria; phylum Chloroflexota; class Dehalococcoidia; order DSTF01; family RBG-16-68-14; genus JBBDNH01. The sequence goes on along the minus strand of JBBDNH010000136.1, from coordinate 358 downwards.
CGGCGTCATGCCCAGCTCGCCCGGCGTGAACTCGCCGAAGATCTTCTGCGCGTCGTACGTGCCGTAGTACGACCCGACGCCGGCGTGATCGCGCCCGACGATGAAGTGCGAGCAGCCGTAGTTCTTGCGCACCATCGCGTGGAAGACCGCCTCGCGCGGCCCGGCGTAGCGCATCGCGGCGGGCAGCACCGAGAGCACCACGCGGTCGTCTGGGTAGTAGCCGTCCAGCAGCACCTGGTAGCAGCGCATGCGCACGTCGGCCGGGATGTCGTCGTCCTTCGTGTCGCCCACCAGCGGGTGCAGCAGCAGCCCATCGACGATCTCCAGCGCGCACTTCTGGATGTACTCGTGGGCGCGG
>JBBDNH010000135.1:4321-4937 GCA_040877745.1 Dehalococcoidia bacterium | reverse complement strand
GCACTGCCTCTACGACCTGCTCGCGCGCTGGCGCATGGGCGAGTTCCGCGCCGAGGTGCCGCTCGTCGTGAGCAACCACGACGACCTCGGGTCGATCGCGCGCGATTTCGGCGTCGAGTTCCATCGATTCGACATCGGCGCGGACACGAGAGACCGCGAAGAGCAGCGCATCGCCGGCCTGCTGGAGCAGGAGCGCATCGACTTCGTCGTGCTGGCGCGCTACATGCAGGTCCTCGGTACGGACTTCGTGGAGCGCTATCGCGACCGGGTGATCAACATCCACCACTCGTTCCTCCCGGCGTTCGCCGGAGCGCGGCCGTACCACCAGGCGCACGAGCGTGGCGTGAAGATCATCGGCGCGACGGCGCACTACGTCACCGCGGAGCTCGACCAGGGGCCGATCATCGCGCAGGACGTCGCGCAGGTGAGCCATCGAGACAGCGTCGCCGACCTCGTGCGCAAGGGGCGCGACCTGGAGAAGACCGTCCTCGCGCGCGCGGTCGACCTGCACCTGCGGCGGCGCATCGTCGTCTACGGCAACAAGACCGTGGTGTTCGACTAGGTGCTGCAGATGGTCGCAAGGTGAGAGCAATCCGACTCCTGCGCCCGCGCGACC
>JBBDNH010000135.1:0-4311 GCA_040877745.1 Dehalococcoidia bacterium | reverse complement strand
TTACGGGACCGGCACGGTCCCGCCTACTCGCCGAAGATCCAGCGTCGTTTCACCCGCGGGCCGTACGTGAGGCCGAAGCGGCGCATCGCGGTCTCGCGGATACGCTCGACGGCCTCGCTGGGCGAGTCGGTCAGGTAGAGCAGATCGACGTCCGACGCGTCGAGCGTGCCCGCGGCGACGAGCCGGTCGCGCAGCAGGTCGACGAGCGGCTGCCAGAACTCGGTGCCGAGGAGGACGATCGGGAAGTCTTCGATCTTGCCCGTCTGGATTAGCGTCGCCGTCTCGAACACCTCGTCGAACGTGCCGAAGCCACCCGGCAGCACGATGAACGCATACGAGTACTTGAGCATCATCACCTTGCGCACGTAGAAGTGCTTGAAGTGCACGACGGTATCGAGGTAAGCGTTGGCGCCTTGCTCCACCGGCAGCTCGATGTTGCAGCCGACGCTGCGGCCGCCGGCCTCCTTCGCGCCGCGGTTCGCCGCCTCCATGATGCCCGGGCCTGCGCCGGTCATCACGGTGAAGCCGGCCCTCGCCAGCTCCGAGCCGGCGGCGCGACCCAGCTCGTAGTACGGGTGGCCTTCGGGGAAGCGCGCAGAGCCGAAGACCGTCACGCACGGCCCGACGAAGTGCAGCTTACGGAAGCCCATGATGAACTCGAAGAAGATGCCGATCGCGCGCCGGAGCTCCGATGTGCGACTCGACGGCCCGCGCAGGAACCTGCCTTCGGTGGTGGCGTCTGACCGGTGGGGCCGTGGCAGACGTGGGGTTGTGGTCATGGCGAGGCCTCCTTAGTGGCACTCTAGCAGGGCGCCGAGGAATTCCGTAGCCGAGCCTTCCAGGCTCGGCGGCGATCTGACGGCGAGGCTGGAAAGCCCCGCCTACGACGAAAATGAACAGGGGTCGATGCGCGGGTGGTAGGGCCGGACAGACCCCCGCCTGGGCGGGCAAGTTCCGGTCTGTCCCTACGCTCCCGCCTTGCCGGAACGTCGAAGGTATCGTAGCGTCCGACGCACACGTGACACAGGGCGAGCCAGTCGCTACAGTAGGCCTGCTATGAAAGCTGCTGTCTACTACGAAACCGGCCCGCCCAGCGTGTTCCGCTATGAAGACGTCCCCGATCCCGCCTGTCCGGCGGACGGCGTCCTGATCGACGTCGAGGCGGTGAGCATTGAGGGCGGCGACACGCTCAATCGCGGTAGCGGGGACATGGCCGCCAAGCCGCACATCGTCGGCTATCAGTGCGGCGGTACCGTGCGCGAGGCCGGGCCGAACGCGCAGGACCGCTCTGCCGGGCAGCGCGTCGTCGCGGTGATGCCGTTCGGCTCGCACGCGGCGATGGCCGCGGCGCCGGCAAACGCGACCTGGCTCGTCCCCAACGGCCTCGACGTGCAGCTCGCGGCCTGCATTCCCATCGCGTTCGGGACGGCGCACGACTGTCTGTTCGAGTTCGGGAAGCTGGAGAAGGGTGAAACCGTGCTGATCCAGGCCGGCGCGGGCGGCGTCGGGCTGGCCGCGATCCAGCTCGCCAAGCGCGCCGGCGCGACCGTGCTCGCGACGGCTTCGAGCGACGAGAAGCTGGAGCGGCTGAAGGAGTTCGGCCTCGACCACGGTATCAACTACAGGACGAGCGACTTCGTCGCCGAGGCGCGACGGCTCACCGAAGGCCGCGGCGTCGACCTCGTCGTCGACTCCGTCGGCGGGCGGACGTTGCAGGGCAGCCTGGAGTCGTTGCGCTATCGCGGACGCGCGATCACCGTCGGCCGCGCCGGGCGCGACGAGACGCCGCCCGACCTGGGCATGCTCTCGGCGGGGAACCGCAGCCTCACCGGCGTCTTTTTGGGCGCGGAGTTCGCGATGCAGCCCGATCGCGCGCGCCCCATGGTCGCGCGGCTGATCGACGACGTCGCGAAGGGCGACCTGCGCGTCGTGGTCGACCGTACGTTCCCGCTCTCCGAAGCGGCGGCGGCGCACGAGTACATCGAGAGCCGGAAGGCGTTCGGGCGCGTGGTGCTGATCCCGTAGCCGCACGTCCGTAGCGGCTGCCCATTCGCTGGTGTACCATAGACCGATCATGGAGCCTCGTATTCAGTACGCGCGCACCGGGGATGGGGCGAACATCGCGTTCATGACGCTCGGCGAAGGCGCACCTCCCCTGGTGATCACCCCGGCCGGCCCGATCAGCCATCTCGGACTGGAGTGGGAGGTCCTGGAGAACCGCGCCTGGTTGCGGGCGCTGGCCGCGGGGCGGATGGTTGTTCAGTTCGACGGCCGTGGCAGCGGGCTCTCGGATGGCGACGTGGGCGACCTCTCGCTCGAGGCCTGGGTGGAGGACATCTCGGCGGTCGTGGACGAGCTTCAGCTCGAGCGGTTCGACTTGTTCGCAGGTCTGGGTTTCGGCCCGGCCGGGATCGCCTACGCGGCACAGAACCCGGAGCGGGTCTTGCATCTCGTTCTGTGGTGTACCGCGGCGAAGGGCGGGGGCGTGCTTGAGACGCCCGGCAGTCGGGCACTGGGGCTCCTAATGCAGACGGACTGGGCAACCTACACCGAGGTGATCGCGCACATGTCATACGGCTGGTCGGCGGGCGAGGCGGCGCGCAAGGCGGCCGCCAGGTACCGCGAGACGCTCGACGCGACGAAGCTCCGTGCCAGATACGGAGCCATGGTGAGGATGGACGCGCAGCCGTATCTTTCGCAGGTGCGCTGCCCTGTGCTTGTCCAGCACCGCCGGCAGGTACAAATCGTTTCGGTCGCATCGGCGCGGCACCTCACTGCCGGGCTGCCGAATGCGCATCTCAACCTCCTCGAAGGCGATACGATTGCGTCGTACATGGGAGATACAGAGTCCGCCTTGCGCGCCCTCCTTGAGTTCCTCGGGGGGCCGGAGCGGGGTGAGGCTCCTGGTCCCGAGGCGGAGCCGGGCGGCTTCCGCACGATTCTGTTCACCGACATCGAGGACTCGACTGCACTCAACGAGCGGCTGGGCGACGCCGGAGCGCGCGATGTTCTGCGCGCGCACGAACAGCTCGTTCGCGACGAGCTGAAAGCGCACGGCGGCTCCGAGGTCAAGACCATGGGTGACGGCTTCATGGCTTCGTTCCCGTCGGCCACCAAGGCGATCGAGTGCGCCATCGCCATTCAGCGCAAGACATCGCTGAGCAACGAATCGAGCGCGGAGCCGCTCCAGGTACGCATCGGCCTGAACGCCGGCGAACCGATCGAAGAGGAGCAGGACCTGTTCGGCAGCTCGGTAATCCTGGCGGCACGCATCGCTTCACACGGTGTTGGCGGCGAGATCCTGACGTCGAACGTTGTGCGCGAGCTTGTGGCGGGTAAGGGCTTCCTCTTCGCGGACCGGGGCGACGTGGTGCCGAAGGGCTTCGAGGACCCCGTGCGCGTCTACGAGGTGCGCTGGCGGGGCGAGGGCTGACCCCGAGATCATGATCGGCCGTCGCATCTGCGTGTACGGGCCGAGCGGCTCGGGCAAGACGACGCTCGCGCGGGCGATCGGTGAGCGGCTCGGGCTGCCGGCGATCGAGTTCGACGCCATTCACCATCTGCCGAACTGGGAGGAACGTCCCGCAGAGGAATTCCGCGCGATCGTGCTCGAGACGCTCGATGGCTATCGCGACGGCTGGGTCACCGACGGCAACTACCGTCGCGTGCGCGACCTCGTCCTGCCCCTGGCGGACACGGTGGTCTGGCTCCGGCTGCCGTTCCGGGTGGTGTACTGGCAGCTGTTCCGGCGGACGATGACGCGCTCCTGGCGACGCCAGGAGCTGTGGAGCGGCAACCGCGAGACCTTCGGCAAGGCGTTCTTCAGCCGCGACTCGATCCTGCTCTGGGGGCTGACGCACTACAACGCGCATTTCCGAAACATCGCCGCGACGCTGGAGCAGGTCCCGCATAACGCCGAGGTGATCGAGCTGCGCTCGTCGCGAGAGGTGGACGACTTCGTGGCGTCGCTTGCAGCCGAGCGAACGGCAACCGCAGCGTGGACGAAGTAGACGTCGTCGTCATCGGCGCGGGCGTCGTGGGCCTCGCCGTCGCCGCGGAGCTGGCGAGCGACCGGTCGGTGGCCGTCCTGGAGCGGCACGAGAGCTACGGGCGGGAGAACTCCTCCCACAACAGCGGGGTGATCCACGCGGGGATTTACTACCCGCCGGACTGGCTCAAGACCACGCTCTGCATCGAGGGCAACCGGCTCCTCTACGAGTGGGCTGCCGAGCACAGCGTCCGCGCCGAGCGCTGCGGCAAGCTGATCATCGCGCAGGACGAGCAGGAGCTGGCCGCGCTCGAAGAGCTCCT
>JBBDNH010000134.1:0-4949 GCA_040877745.1 Dehalococcoidia bacterium | reverse complement strand
GCGAGCTGGATCTGGTCCCGGTAGCGCTGGTCGAACGCGCTGAGGAGCTGCTGAACGACCTCGTGGCCGGTGGCCTCGCGCGAGAAGCCGTAGGTGGCCGGGAACAAGAAGCCTTCGAGGCTTGCGCCGAACGGCAGCTCGCCGAGGAAGGTCGCCGTGTAGGTCTCGCCGAGCGCCTGGAGGAATTCGTCCGCCGTGACGACACCTCGCTGTTCGAGGATCTGGCCGATCTCCTCACGGCGCAAGCCTTCGGGGATGGTAGCGACGAGGGACGCGGTGACGCCCTGGCTGATGCGCCGGACGGCGGTGAGCGCCGTGCCGCCCTGCTCGAACTCGTACTCGCCGGCGACGAGCTCGTTGCCGAGCGCCATGAGCGAGGTGAGCACGCGGAAGAGGCGGGCGCTCTGGATCACGCCGGCGTCCTCGAGCTTCTGGCCGATCTCGTGCGCGCTGTCGCCCTCCTCGACCACGACGAACACGGTCTCGGCCTGGGCCAGGGGCGTCGGCCCGAGGGGAGACGGCTCCTCGTTCACGAGCGTTCCCGGGGTGCCGGCGAGGAGCCAGACGCCGACGCCGAGCATGACGGCGAAGCCGAGGGCGACCATGGCGGGGAGCGCGCGAGAGGCGGTCATCGCCTGCTGTCGAGGTAGTGTTGCAGGATCACCGCCGCAGCGAGGTCGTCTTCGCGCGCGCGCCTGCGCGACTTCTTCTTGGGGTTCTGTCGTTGCAGGCGCTGAGCCTGCACGGAGCTGAGCCGCTCGTCCCACAGCTCAAGCGGCAGGCCGCTCGCTTTGGCGAGGCGCTGCGCGAAGGCCTCGACGCGCCTGGCCTGGGGGCCGATGGAGCCGTCCATGGAGATCGGGTAGCCGACGACGAGCGCCTCGACGTGTTCGCAGCGGGCCAGCTCGGCGATGGCGGCGATGTCGGACTCCTGGTCAGTGCACTCCAGGACGCGCAGCGGCACGGCAAGCCCTCCTTCCGGAGACGAGATGGCGATGCCGATGCGCCGCTCTCCCACGTCGAGTCCTAGTATTCGCGCCACGCTCTTCCTTACGCTTGGCCGGGCCGGCTTGGTCCGGGTAGGTCGGGACATTATAGGCGGCGCGAGCGCCGGTGATCGAGTGGACGTTCCTCCGAAGGCGACAGACGCTGCTTGGTTCGCGAGGGATCAGATTCCTCGCTGCGCTCGGAATGACAAGGCCGTTGGACGTCCCGGGGGGCCTCCAGATGCTTCGGCACGCGCCGACTAACGCCGGGGCGGCTCAGCATGACCGTAAGGCGTGAGCCGGCCATGCGGGGCCGCGATGGCACGGAGTGGCCAAGGCCTAGGGCCTACGCCACTGGCGAGGTGGCCAGGCTGGCCGATACCTGTGGCGAACGGCGCGACTTGACAGGTCGTGGAACGCGCCGATACTATGATGGACAGTTCCAGCTCGGACGGGCAGCCGGCCGGCGGGACGAGCGAGAACCACGTACGTGGAACGAACAGACGACGATCCTCCTCACGATACCACCCCATCCTCCGCTCGGATGTTTTGCCGGAGCGTGCGCGAACAGCGCGCGGGGCTCCTCTCTTTGTCACCTTCAATGACCCTCGTTTGAGCCACCATGAGCGTCCGCCCGGCCGCGAGACTGGCCGGCACCGTCGCACCCTGTGATGCCATATCCACCTTCCCATGACCCGAACGCTCGATAGCTGGACAGCCGTCGTGCTCGCGGCGGGCGCCGGCAAGCGCATGCGCTCATCGCTGCCCAAGGTGCTCCATCCGCTGGCCGGCCGGCCGATGGTGCGCCACGTCGTCGACGCCGCGCGCGCGGCCGGCGCCGAGCGGTGCGTGGTGATCGTCGGGCCGAACGCGGACGGCGCGCGAGCCGCGCTGGGCGACGGAGTGCTGTACGCGGTGCAGAACGAGCCACTCGGCACCGGGCACGCACTGGCGCAGGCGAAGAACGAGGCCGGGAGCGCGGAGCAGATCCTGGTCCTGAACGGCGACGTGCCGCTGATCACGCCGGAGACGCTCCGACGTTTGGCCGCCGCGCACGAGGAGCGCAACGCGGACCTGACGTTCCTGACGGCACAGGTCGACGAGGCGGGCGAGTACGGCTGCGTCCAGCGGGACGGCGAAGGCCGCGTCACGGGCGTCGTCGAGGCGCCGGAACGGCAGGGGGCCGCCGAAGGACCTGCCGAGATCAACTCCGGCCAGTACTGCTTCCGAGCGTCGTGGCTGTGGCCGCGGCTGGCCGCGATCCCGGCGTCGAGCTCGGGGGAGCAGTACCTGACGTCGTTGGTGATGACGGCGGTGCAGGAGGGCAGCGCGCTGGTGGCCGTCGCAGCGAACGCGGACGAGGTGCGCGGCATCAACGACCGCGTCCAGCTCGCCGAGGCGGAGGCTGTGCTGCGAGCGCGCATCGTTCGAGGCCACCAGCTCGCGGGCGTGACGTTCGTCGATCCGGCGACGGCGTACGTCGACGCGGGCGTCGCCATCGGGGCGGACACGATGATTGAACCGAACACGCACCTGAAGGGCGCAACGACGGTCGGCGCGGGCTGCCGCATCGGGCCGGACTCGACCCTGCGCGACGCATCGGTCGGCGACCGCTGCGTGGTGGTGAGCTCGACGATCGAGGAGGCGACGCTGGAGGAGGACGTCGATGTTGGGCCGTACAGCCATCTGCGTCCGGGGGCGTATCTCTGCTCGGGCGTGCACATCGGCAACTTCGCGGAGGTGAAGAACGCGCGCCTCGGGCGGGGGGTGAAGATGGGCCACTTCAGCTACATCGGCGACGCTGAGGTCGGCGACGAGACGAACATCGGCGCCGGCGCGATCACCTGCAACTTCGACGGCGAGCAGAAGCACCGCACGGTGATCGGGCGCGGTGTGTTCATCGGCAGCGACAGCATGCTCGTCGCGCCGGTGACGCTGGGCGACGGCGCGCGCACCGGCGCCGGCTCGGTGGTGACGAAGGACGTGCCGGCCGGCGCGCTGGCCGCCGGCGCGCCGGCCCGCGTCGTTCGGCCGACGAAAGGGCCGAGGGCCACGTGAGCAGCGATAGCTGGATGGGCATCGCGCTGCTGGGCGCGGCGCTGGTCGTGTTGGTGATCGCGACGGCGGCGGAGGCCGGCGTGGTGTTCATCAGCAGGCTGCGCGTGCGCGCCTACGCGGACAAAGGCGTGCCGCAGGCCGAGTCGCTCTCGGCGTACATCCAGGAGCGACACGCGCTGCTGGGCACGCTCTCCGTCGCGCGAGACGCGGCGGTGGTGCTAGGCGTCGCGGTGGGGACGTTTCTGGTCCTGCGCGAGTCCGGCTACACGTGGCTAGCGTTGGCCGCGACGATGGGCGGCGGCCTGCTGGCGATTGTCCTGCTGGAGGCCGTGCCGCGACTGGTCGTCTCGCGCAACCCGGAGCGCTGGGGCCTGCGACTGGTACCCGCGATGCGCGTGTTCAGCGTGCTGTTCGGCCTGCCGGCCAAGCTGCTGGACGTGGCGGTGGTCGCGGTGTTCCCGGAGCGGGCGCTCGCCGCCGCCGCCGCGGACGCTGCCGGAGACGACGAGGAGCTGCTGCGCCTGGTCGAGCTGCACGAGGGCAACGGCAAGGTCGAGAACGGGGAGCTGGCGATGATCCGCCGGATCGCGAACATGGTCGACCGCGCTGTGCGCGAGATCATGGTGCCGCGCATCGACATCGTGGCGGTCGACCAGGACGCGACCGTGGACGACGTGCTGCGGCTGGTCGTCGAGCGGGGCTTCAGCCGGATACCGCTGTACGAGGAGACGATCGATAACATCGTCGGCGTCGTGTACGCGAAGGACATCCTGCAGTACCTGGCCGACGGCACGCGGCCGGCGTTGAAGGACATCGCGCGGCCGCCGTACTTCATCCCCGAAGGCAAACGCGTCGATGAGCTGCTGAGCGAGCTGCGCGAGCACCGCGTCCACATCGCGATCGTCGTGGACGAGTACGGCGGCACGGCGGGCCTGGTGACGATCGAGGACGCGATCGAGGAGATCGTGGGCGAGATCGAGGACGAGTACGACCGCGAGGAAGCGACGGTGGAGCGGCTGAGCGACACCGACATGATCGTGGACGCGCGGGTGAGCCTGGACGAGCTGAGCGAGCTGTTCGCGATGGAGATTGAGAGCGAGGACTTCGACACGGTGGGCGGCTTCGTCTATCATCAGCTCGGCCGCATGCCGGCGCCGGGCGATGAGGTGCACGAGGACGGCCTGAGCATGCGGGTGATCTCGGTGCAGGGGCGCCGCATCAAGAAGGTGCGGGTAAGCAAAGTGGCGGTGGAAGCGTCGGAACGGGTGGAAGGAGGCTCGAGATAGAGGGCGATCACAACCGCACCGTGAACGGTGCGGCATGGATCTCGTGCGCAGCAAGCGGGATGAGGGCAATTTCGGAAGCACGGTTGCACGTGGGCACACATGTGCTACAATCACGCCAGTGAATAGAGACGAACTACAATATTGGGTCGCGTTTGGGCGCGTTCCGCAGATAGGGCGGGCGCGCTTCTCGCTGTTAGAGAGCTCCTTCGAAAGCATCGAAGCTGCCTGGCAGGCGAGCGCGTCCGAGCTGCAGGCGGCGGGACTGAGGGGAGCGGCACTCTCGGCGGTTCTGGCGGCGAGAGATTCGATTACGCCCGAAGAGGAGCTTGAGAAGCTCGATCGCTTGAACGTACGAGCGCTGGCGTGGCACGACGGCGCGTATCCTTCGCGATTGAAGGAGATCTTCGACCGGCCACCGGTCCTCTACGTTCGAGGTGAGCTAACGCCGGCCGACGCCTGGTCGGTGTCGGTCGTCGGGACGCGGCGCGCGACGGTCTATGGCCGTCAGGTGGCCGAGGAGCTTTCGAGCGCGCTTGCGGCGAACGGCATCACCGTGGTGAGCGGGCTGGCGCGCGGCATCGACACGATCGCGCATCGAGCGGCGATCGACGCGGGCGGC
>JBBDNH010000133.1:0-5050 GCA_040877745.1 Dehalococcoidia bacterium | reverse complement strand
TCCGCGAGATCCACGCCGAGATCCGGGCGGACGACGTCTGCGTAGTGCGCGAGCGCGGCGTCCAGCTCCAGCGCAACGGCCTCGGTCGCGCCCTTCTGCGTGCCGTAGAGGAGCGACGCGCCGTCGGGGCCGCAGAGCGGGTTCGTGACGTCGGTCGCCACGATCACCTCGGCTTCCGCGAGGCGGGGTTCGAGCGTGGCGACGTCGATGCGCTGGAGGCGCCCGAGCGCCGCGCCGCCGGCCGGCAGCTCGTCGCCGGCGACGTCCTGCAGGCGCGCGCCCAGCGCCTGCGCCATGCCCGCGCCGCCGTCGTTCGTCGCGCTGCCGCCGACGCCGACGATCAGACGCCGGTAGCCTGCGTCGATGGCCGCGAGGATGAGCTCGCCGGCGCCGCGCGTGGATGTGACCCGCGGGTCGCGCTCGGCGGGCGTGAGGAGCACGAGGCCGGAGGCGGCGGCCATCTCGATGACCGCGGTATCGCGCGCCGGGCCGCCCAGGGCGCCCCAGCGGGCGCGCACGGGACGGCCGAGCGGGTCGCCGACCTCGGTGTCGACGTAGCGGCCGCGGGTGGCCGTCACGAGAGCCTCGACGGTACCAGGGCCGCCGTCGGCGAGAGGGAGGGTCTCGATATCGGCGTCGGGCAGCGCGATACGCAGGCCGCTCGCGATAGCGCCGGCGGCCTCGGAGGCGGTGAGGCTGCCTTTGAACTCCTGCGGTGCAACGAGGATGCGCATCGAGGCCATGATAGGCGAGGCGCGGAGGGGCGACAAACGAGGGGGTGCGTCGTAGTGCGGCACCAACGAGGCGCGCGCCGGGCTGGCGGCTGCACATCGCGGCGCGGCTCGTCGGCATCGCGCTCTGGCTCGACCCGCGCGCGACGCGTATGGCCGGCCGCAGGCGAGCGTCCGCGCGCTAAGGCGCGGCCGCGCGCTAGACCGGCGTCTGTCTCCGCGGAGCCGGGAGCTGGCGCAGAAGCGTCTCCATCTCCTCCGAACGCAGCGCGCGCGCGGTCGCCAGGAACGCCGCGCCTCCGAGTACGGTCCCGCCCACGAGCGCGAGCGACGCATCGAGGAAGCTGCTCGTATCGAGGTGGCCGGCCAGGTGAAGGACGATGAGATAGAGCCCGATGACCTCTACCATGAGCACCGACGCCGCAAGCGTCGCCCAGATCGAGCGGCCGATCGAACGCAGGTCGAGGCCGCCGATGCGCATGTTGAGCGCCTGGAAGAGAAGCGCCGCCTCGAGGATCGTCGCGAGCGAGACGGCGAGCGCGAGCCCACGCAACTCGAACGGCACGACGAAGATCGCGCAGAGGATCAGGTTCGCGACGAGCGAGACGATCGCGAAGGTGACGGGCGTGCGCGTGTCGCTCATCGCGTAGAAGCCGCGGCTGAGGATCTCGATCGCGGCGTGCGCGAACAGGCCGATGGCGTAGAACACGAGCGCGGCCTGCGTGATCTCGGTCGACGACTCGGTGAACGCGCCGCGCTGGAACAGGAACGCGACGAGCGGCTCTGATAAGACGATGAGGCCCAACGCAGACGGGACCGTGAGGAATAAGATCAGCTTCAGACTCTGCTCGAGCGTGCGCCGCACCCGGGCGGGGTCGCCGGCGGCCTGCTCGGCCATCGTCGGGAACACGGCGGTCGAGATCGCCATGCCGAACAGGCCGAGCGGTGTCATCAGGATCAGCCACGAGTAGTTCACCGCCGAGATCGCTTCGTCGCTGATCGTCGACGCGAAGAAGATGGTCACGATGAGATTGAGCTGGAACGCCGCCAGCCCGAGCACGCGCGGCGCCATCAGCCGCGCGACCTCGCGCACGGCCTCGTCGCGCCACCCCGCGATCGGCCGGTAGCGCATCCCCACGGCCGCCAGCGCGGGCAGCTGCACGGCCAGGTGCAGCCCCGCGCCCACGACGACGGCGAACGAGAGCGCGTGGACGCTATCGAACGCGAGCGCGCCGGCGATGATCGCGATGTTGTAGACGACAGGCGCGAACGCCGGGAAGAGGAAGTGGTGGCGCGCGTTCAGGATGCCCATGAACATGCCGCTCACGGCGAACAGGATGGGCGAGATCATCATGATCCGCGTCAGCTCGATGGCAAGCGAGCGCTCGCTCAGGCCGGGCGCCATCGCGGGCACGAGCAGCGGCGCGAACAGGAAGCCGAGTACCGCGAACACGATCGTCGCGAAGCAGACGAGGTTCAGGACCGAGCTGGCGAGCCGCCAGGCCGCCTCCTCGCTCTGTTTGGTGAACATGCGCGCGAACGTGGGGATGAACGCGCTGCCGAGCGTCGCGCCGGCGAGGAGCTGGAAGATCAGGTCGGGCAGACGAAAGGCGACCCAGTAGGCGCCGATCTCCGGGCTATCGCCGAACGCGTCGGCGATGGCGACGCTGCGCAGGACGCCGAGCAGGCGGCTCGCCAAGAAGCCTCCCGCGACGATGAGCGACGCCGAAGCGAGGCTCGGCCGGTTGAATCGACTAACGGCGGTGGTCTCGGTCGCGCCCGGGTCTTCCACGCTGGCTAGTATGCCCGAAGTAGCCGTCAGTTGTCAGTGGTCAGTTATCAGTTATCAGTTATCAGTGGTGCGCCTATGGTCGCATCGCCCGCGAGTTGAAACGCGGGGCTTCAAAGGCGAGGATTGGCGCTAGCGACCAGCGACCAGCGACCAGCGACCATCTTGACACCCTCAGGGCCCCGTGCTACATAGCCTGCGCTGAGGCTCGAAGCGAAGGAGGCGCGACATGGCATCGAAGGTGGAGCTTGCCAAGCAGTACATGGACTACCAGCGCGAGCAGAAGGTCGACGACATGCTGGCGCTGATGGCGGACGACGTGTCGATGACGAGTCCGATGACCGGCGCCATCAGCGGCAAGGACGCGCTGGCGGAGCAGATGCGCAACCGGCCGATGGGCGGCGGAGGCGGCGGGCCGATGGGCAACATCACCTGGGGCGACCCGGAGGAGGACGGCGACGCGGTCAAGATCATCGGGACGGGCAGCTCGTTCGGCAACCTGAAGATCGTGCTGGGCTTCAACGCGAACGACCAGATCAGCAGTATCGAGGCCGGCCTCGCGTAGGTGTCTTACCCATGGTCACCGAGATGAGGCCGCGCTCGCCTAGACACAGCGATGGGCGCTCGGCTACCATGGTTGGGTTGTTGAGCATCACGAAGGAGAGCTAATCCGTGCCCCATCCGGCATCCGCCAAGAAGCGCCATCGGCAGTCTGAGACGCGTCGTGTGCGGAACCAGGCTCGCAGGACCGAAGCGCGCACCGTGGTCCGCCAGGCCCGCGAGGCGATCGCGAGCGGCGATGGCGACGCAGCCACAGCGGCCGTGCGCCAGGCCGTCTCGGTGCTCGACCGGACGGCGCGCAAGGGCGTCCTGCACCCGAACAACGTGGCGCGCAGGAAGTCGCGGCTGATGCGGAAGCTGAACGCGGGCGCGGACGCGCCGGCCGAGGCCCCGAAGCGCCGTTCGCGGGCGAAGAAGTCCGGCGACGAACGCTAACCCAGCCCCTATCCTCGCATCGACCGTGAGCGCGCCCGAACGAGGCCGCGCGTGAAGGCGCTCGTCTTCCACGAGCCGGAGCGCATCGCGGTCGAGGACGTGGCCAAGCCGGCGCCCGGCCCGGGCGAGGTGCTCGTTCGCGTCGGCGCGACCGGCATCTGCTACTCAGACATCCGCGTGTACCGCGGGCTCAAGCACGCGCGGCCGGGCGTGATCCCCGGCCACGAGACCGCGGGCGTCGTCGCTGAGATCGGCGCTGGCGTGACCGGCGTCGCCAAGGGCGACCGCGTGATGGTCTGCCCGCTCGTCGTCTGCGGCCGCTGCGCGTTCTGCCGCTCCGGCCGCCGGAACCGCTGCCTGGAGCGCAAGACGCTCGGCTACGACGAACACGGCGGCCTGGCCGAGTACCTGCTGGCGCCGGCGGCGCTCGTCGCGCTCGGGCACCTGCTGCCCGTGCCCGACGGCCTGCCTATGCAGCGCGCCGCCGCGACCGAGCCGCTGGCCTGCGTGCTGAACTCGCTGGAAACGTGCGGCTTGCGGCCGGGCCAGAGCCTGGCCCTGGCGGGCGCCGGGCCGATGGGCCTGCTCCACGTGCTGCTGGCGCGGCGCCTGGGCGCGGGCACGATCATCGTAAGCGAGCCGGACGAGGAGCGCGCGGCGATCGCGCGCCGCTTCGGCGCGAGCGAAGTGGTCGACCCGCGGACGGCGAAGCTATCCGAGGCCGTCCTCGAGCGCACGGACGGACTGGGCGCGGACGCGGTGGTGATCACGGCAGGCCTGTCGGACGTCCTCGATGAGAGCATGGCCGCCGTGCGACGGCAGGGCGTGGTGAGTCTGTTCGCGGGCTTCCCGCCCAACACCAGCGTCCCGTTCGACCCGAACATCGTGCACTACAACGAGATCAGGCTCACGGGCAGCCAGAACGCGACGCTCGACCAGTTTCAGCGAACGCTCGAACTGCTGCCGAACCTGCCTGAGATCGACGACGTGACGACGCACCGCTTCGCGCTCGCGGACGCGGCGCAGGCGTACGAGGTGCGCCTGCGCAACGAGGGGCTGAAGTCGATGGTGCTGGTGAATGAGGGCCTCTAGCTGCCGTGAGGGTTCTGGGCGTTTCTCACTGCGCGGGTCAGGCTTCAGCCTGACTTGGGGTTCTGGTCAGACAGGCTAAAGCCTGTCCCACGTAGGGGACATGTCCTCCAGGGAGGGGCCTGCTAGCCGTCCTGGGCGTCGGTCACGAAGTCGCGCGCCTGGAGGTCGGCGCCGAGAATCACGACGACGTCGGCGCCGCTGACGGTGCTGAGCGCGCGGTCGCCGTCCTCGCCTTCGCACACCTGGTCCGCCGGGATCGCGAGCAGCTCGACGAGGCGCTCGATGGTGTGCTCCTTGCCTGAGAAGTCGATGATCTGGGTCAGCGGCTGGACTGCGCAATCGACCGTCGTCGCCGCGGTGAGGGCCTCGCTCGGGAAGCCCGCACCATCCAGCTAGCTGACGACGTCGGCTGCGACGCAGTCGGCGTCCGCGCCGCTCTGCA
>JBBDNH010000132.1:0-5076 GCA_040877745.1 Dehalococcoidia bacterium | reverse complement strand
CCGTCGAGCGTGCTCTGGCCGGTTCCGTAGCGGTTGTCGAAGAGGTGCTTCGTGTTCGCCTCATTAACGGCGATGATCGGGTAGCCGAGCTTGCCCTCGCGGGCCAGCGCGCGCAGGCGGATGACGCCCGTCGTCGTCTCTTCGGTACCGCCGACGATGCCCTCGAGCAACTCGCGGCGGTCGCGATGGATCGTCGCGACCACGTCGGCGCCGTCATCCATCGTGATCTGGGGCTTGTGCTCCAGCGCCTGGTTGATGTGGCGGTAGTACGTGTCGTCGTCCTCGCCCTTGATGGCGTACGTCGCGATGCCGTACTCGGCCGTGAGCGCCGCTGCGACGTCGTCCTGCGTACTGAGCGGGTTGCTGGCGCACAGGGTGAGGTCGGCGCCGCCGTCGCGCAAGGCGAGCGCGAGGTTGGCCGTCTCCGTGGTGATGTGAAGGCAGCCCGCGATCCGCACGTCGCGCAGCGGCTTCTCCTTCGCGAATCGCTCGCGGATCTGGCGGATCACGGGCATCTCTCGTTCGGCCCACTCGATGCGCCGGACGCCCTCCTCCGCCAGGCTTGCGTCGCGAATGTCACCCTTCGTCGTTTCTGTCGTCAACAGTTCCTCCCTTTCGCTCAGGCCGGCAGGCCTACCAGCTCGGCTCCATAGCGCCGTCCGCGCAGCGCCGCGATGCGCCGTCGCAGGAAGGCGCCGAGCATGCCGCCGCGGCGCACGGCCGGCCCTTCGACCAACCGGCCCACCTCTCGATATCCCAGCCGCGCGTACGCCCGCACCGCGGCCTCGTTCTCGGGGTCGACGCTCAGCACCGCCTCGCGGCAGCTCGAGAGCAGCTCTTTCGTGACGGCGCTCGTCACGAGCGTCCCCAACCCCCGGCCTCGGTACGCCGGGTGCGTGAACACGTTGCCGATCACGGCGATGCCGTCGCGCTGAGAGACCACGTGCGTCCCCGCCACCGCCACCATGCGACCATCCTGATGGGCACCGTAGTAGACCGCGTCCTCGATGTTCTCGGCGGTGTAGAACGCCGGCGTGCCGTCGGCGCGATAGAGGCGGTTCACGTGGCGCGCGTCGCTGCCGTGCAGGCGTCGCACGTAGCCCTCCACCGGAATGAAGCTCTCGCGGTCGACGCGCATGCGCACCATGCTGTGGTCCTCCGGCAGGTAGAAGTGCCGGGCGGCTATCTCAGCGTGGTGCGGCTGACAGGTGAGGAACGTGTGGCGCGGCCCCGGATGCAGCCGTAGCAGGACCTCCAGCGCATCCGACGTCCCGAGAGCGAAGAGCGCGTTGCCGAGGCCGCCCTCGGAGTGCAGGAGCAGCGCCTCGCCGTGGGCGCTGCGCGCGACCAGCCATGTGCTGCGGGCGAAGAGCGCCGGCTGGAGCTGGCCGATGGCGTACGCGGCGTACGCCCGGTGCGGCTCCAGCATGCGCCGCAGCTCGCCGGGGTCGCGCAGCGGCCGCACGACGTAGTCGACGTAGGCGCGCCCCGCCATCCGGCCTGAGAGCGGTCGCTCGGCCATACTAGCTCACCGCCCCCACCGACATGTAGCGTCCGATCAAAGGCGCCAGGTCGCGCTTGATGTCGTCCGGGACGAGCTCGGGCGGCGTGACGAGCGCGTTCGCGAGCGCAGTCGCGCAGGGGCAATCGCGCTCCGGCGGCAGCTCGCGCACGGCGGCGTGCACGACGCGCTTCGCGTTGTCGACGTTGCGGTTCAGGTTCGCGATGATCAGGTCGGCGGACACGGTGTCGTGCGTGTCGTGCCAGGTGTCGTAGTCGGTGACGAGCGCGAGCGTGGCGTAGCAGATCTCGGCCTCGCGGGCGAGCTTCGCTTCGGGCAGCGCGGTCATGCCGATGATGTCGGCGTTCCACGAGCGATAGAGGTTCGACTCGGCCTTCGTCGAGAACGCCGGGCCCTCCATGGTGACGTACGTGCCGCCGTGGTGGACGGTCGCGCTCTGGGTCCGAGCCGCGTGCGCGAGCTGGCCGGACATCACGCGACAGAACGGCTCCTCGAACGAGATGTGCGCGACGAGACCGCGGCCGAAGAACGTGCTTGGCCGCCCGCGCGTGCGGTCGATCACCTGGTCCGGCACGACGAGGTGGAGCGGCGCGATCTCCTCGCGCAGGCTGCCCACCGCGCTCACGGCGACGATGCGCTCCACGCCGAGCTGCTTGAGCGCCCAGATGTTCGCCCTCGCCGGAAGCTCCGACGGCAGGATGCGATGCCCGACGCCATGGCGCGGCAGGAAGGCCATCCTGACGCCGTCCAGCGTACCGAGCACGAGCGAGTCGCTTGGGGCGCCGAACGGCGTTTCCACGCGCAGCTCCTCTACGTCGGAAAGCCCGTCCATCTGATAGAAGCCGGAGCCTCCGATGACGGCGACCTGCGCGTGGGTCATCGTGTCGCCTCCGCACCGGTCAACGCCATCTGCGCGGCGAGCGTTTCCGTGTATGGCGGCCGGGCGACGCCGCGTTCGGTGATGATGGCGGCGATCAGCGGATACGGTGTGATGTCGAACGCCGGGTTGGCCGCCGCGACGCCCTCCGGCGCGCTGCGCGTCTCCGCGTGCGACGTCACCTCGTCCGGCGACCGCTCCTCGATCGGGATATCGTCGCCCGAAGGCAGCGAGAGATCGACCGTGCTCGTGGGCGCCGCGACGTAGAACGGCAGGCCGCTCTCGCGCGCACCGAGCGCCAGCGAGTACGTCCCGATCTTGTTTGCGGTGTCGCCGTTCGCCGCGATGCGGTCGGCGCCGACGACCACGAGGTCGATGTCGCCCCGGCGCATGAGCGCGGCCGCCGCGCCATCGACGATGAGCGTGCAGTCGATGCCGTCGCGGGCGAGCTCCCAGGCCGTCAGCCGCGCGCCCTGGAGCAGCGGCCGCGTCTCCGTCGCGACGACGCGCAGCCGCTTGCCGCCTTCGACCGCCGCGCGCACGACGCCGAGCGCGGTGCCGTAGCCCGCCGTCGCGAGCGCACCCGCGTTGCAGTGCGTCAGCACCGTGGCCTGCTCCGGCAGCAGCTCAGCGCCGAAGCGACCGAGACGCCGGTTGCCCTCGATGTCCTCGCGCTGGATGCGCTGGGCCTCCTCCAGCACGGCCGCGCGCGCCCGATCGACGCTATCAGCGGCCTCCGCGACGGCGAGCGTGCGCTTGAGCGCCCACGACAGGTTGACCGCGGTCGGGCGCGTCGCAGCGAGCTCGCCGGCCGCCGTCCGCAGGTCGGAGAGCAGCCCATCGAGCGTCGTTGCGGGCGACGCGGCGGCCGCGAGCACGAGGCCGTACGCGGCAGCGACGCCGATCGCCGGCGCCCCGCGCACGCTCAGGACGCGGATCGCCTGGGCGACATCGTGGTAGTCCGACGGCGTGAGCCACACTTCCTCGCGCGGCAGGCGCGTCTGGTCGAGCAGCCTCAGGCTGCCGTCCGACCATGCGATGGGTTCGATGCTCATGCGCTCCCTGTCCGAGAAATAGAAAACGACCTCTCGTGGTAGTGAGAAGTCGCGAACAAGAACTCTCTCATCTGTCCCCGACGATTCGGGGTCGGAGTTGGCACCGTGATCCTCCCGTTAGGGTGGACCGGTTGCCGGGCTTCTTCGGGCCGTTCCCTCCACCACTCTGGATAAGAGTGAGACCGTATTCAGTTGTTGCCTTGTAGTCTACGGGACGTTCGATATTTCGTCAAGCAGGGCGTTCCCCTACCCGATCTCCACCTGCACGTCGTCGCCTTCGACTCGAACCTCGTACTTGGCGACAGGCTCCTCCGGCGGCGGGCCGACCACCTCGCCGGTGGTGACGTCGAACTCTCCGCTGTGCCAGGGACACATGACGTTGTTGCCGTCCAGCTCGCCCTCGCCCAGCGGGCCGCCCATGTGCGTGCACTCGCCGCCGATGGCATAGAACGTGCCGCCGACGTTCGCCAGGCAGATCTGCGTGCCGTCGTCCAGCTCAACGTGCTTGAGCTCGCCGGGGCCCACGTCGGAAGCGCTCGCGATGGTCTTGAACTCGGCCATGGTGCCTCCTTCTTACAGCTCGTCCCAGAACGTATCGATCAGCTCGGCGGGCAGGTCGAACACGGCGTCGCCGTCCGGCGTCGTGAGCGCCTCCGAGCGCAGGAACGCCGGGATCTCGTCCGCCTCGCGTCCAAAGCCGGCCCGCTGGTTGAACTCGCGTTCGTCCAGCAAGCAGCGCTTTCCCAAGGCTAGCACATCGTCCGCGGACCACGACACGCCGTGCTGCGCGCTCACGAACGCGGCCATGTCGCCGGCTGTGGGGTTTGAGAACTGGCACAGCCCGACCGAGTCCACCGCGGCCTGCAGCACCTGCTCGTGGCGCGATGCTTTCAAGTACGTCTCATCGGTTACGCCGCGTGCGGTGACGAGGCCGGCCGTGTGGTCGGCGCCCTGCGGGCTCGTCGCGTACGTGATGCCCATCGCCTTCAGCGTGCGCGGCTCCCAGGCCGGCATGCCCATGCCCTTGATCGCGGGGATGCGGTCGATGCCGAAGTGCCGCGCGACGGCGACTGTGCCGCTGCCGAGCAGCCGGCCCAGCTCGGTGCCCGCGCGGATCTCGTCGAACAGGCGGATGGCGGCCTGCCAGTCGCCGAACTCGGCGAGGCCGGCTTCCATCGCCACGCCGAACGCGTTGCCCGTCTCGATCGTGTCGAGGCCCAGGTCGTCGCAGAGGCGGTCCATCTGCGCGACGGCGTCGAGGTTATCGATCTCGAGGTTCGAACCAAGCAGCGTGATCGTCTCGAACTCGAGCGCCGTGGTGAGGTGCTCGCCGGCCTCGTTGTTGAACAGGATGGCGCACTTGATGATGCAGCCGGCCATGCAGGGGAGCATCTTGCCGCCGCGCTCCGGAGCCAGCTCGCCGATGCGCTGGCCGGAGATGTTCGCCGCGCCCGCGAAGGTACCGAGCCGGTGGTTGCGCGTCGGCAGGCTCGAGATCTGGTCGCGGTTCACGTACGTCAACACCCCCGCGGTGCCATAGGTCGCCATGTTCTGCGTGCGCGGGTCGTCCAGCGTCGTCTTCGAGAAGCCGAGCACGAGCCGGCGGTAGGCGTCCTTGTCCG
>JBBDNH010000131.1:0-27414 GCA_040877745.1 Dehalococcoidia bacterium | reverse complement strand
GCCGCGCTCATTCCAATACCGCACGGATCGCCGGCCGAACCCTGCGAACCACGCGTAGCATGAGCCGCTCGGACAGTGTCCTTGCCTGGGACGAGGAAGGAGGGCGTCGGCGACGAAGCCTTCGACGAGCAATCCAGTCGCTTCGGACCGAGCGCTAGAGATGGCGTAGCCAAAGGCGCCGGCTATAACGGATACGGACACCACGCCTAGCCAGAGTAGCCGTATGCGAGAGCGCGGTGGAAACGCGGCCCGCTTCGTGAGCGGGTACGAGCGTGAGGAGTGCCAGGGCGCCTAGCCTTGGCGCCTTCTTGCGTACCAGATCGTGCCACCCAGCCCGGCTCCGGCTGCGGCTACCGCGGCTGCGATGCCAGCCACCACGACCGCGCCGCGGCCCCGCGAGGCTCCGGTCTCCAGTGGCTGGCCTGCCACCTCGGCAAGCTCCGCGATGCCACCGACTGGCGGCGGCGTCGGAGTGACTGTAGGCGCAGGCGCAAGCGACGCGTACACGTAGGCCGAGCCCGAGTCGGCGCCGTTGTCGTCGTCTAGATATGCCCCGACCAGGGCCGTGTCGCCACTCACCGATACCGCATATCCGAACTCGTCGCCTGCGGCGCCGTCGCTGGCGGTGAGCTTGGCCTGCTCGCTCCAGACGCCGCCGCTGCGCAGGAAGACGTAGGCCGAGCCCGAATCGTCGCCGTTGTCGTCGTCCTCAGCAGCCCCGACTAGGGCGGTGTTACCGCTCAGCGATACCTCATATCCGAACTCGTCGCCTGCGGCGCCGTCGCTGGCGGTGACCTTGGCCTGCTCGCTCCAGACGCCGCCGCTGCGCTGGAAGACGTAGGCCGAGCCCGAATCGGCGCCGTTGTCGTCGTCTAGGAGAGCACTCACCAGGGCGGTGTCGCCGCTCAGCGAGACCGAAAATCCGAAGGTGTCGAATGCCGCGCCGTCGCTGGCGGTGAGCTTGGCCTGCTCGCTCCAGACGCCGCCGCTGTCTTGGAAGACGTAAGCGGAACCCGAACCGCTGCCGTTGTCGTCGTCACCAAGCGCCCCGACAAGGGCGGTGTCGCCGCTCACGGATACGGACGCGCCGAAGAGGTCGCGTGCGGCGAAGTCGCTGGCGGTGAGCTTGGCCTGCTCGGTCCAGACGCCGCTGCTGTGCTGGAAGACGTAGGCCGAGCCCGAATCGTCGCCATTGTCGTCGTCTTCGGTTCCCACCAGGGCGGTGTCGCCGCTCAGCGATACGGACACTCCGAAAACGTCGAATGCCGTGCCGTCGCTGGCGGTGAGCTTGGCCTGCTCGGTCCAGACTCCGCCGCTGCGCTGGAAGATGTAGGCCGAGCCTGAATCGCCGCCATTGTCGTCGTCCAGGGGGGCCCCCACCAGGGCGGTGTCGCCGCTCAGCGATACGAACGATCCAAAGAAGTCGAACGCCGCGCCGTCGCTGGCGGTGAGCTTGGCCTGCTCGGTCCAGACGCCGCCACTGCGCTGGAAGACGTAGGCCGAGCCCGAATTGGTGCCGTTGTCGTTGTCCCAGACGACCCCCACCAGGGCCGTGTCGCCGCTCAGCGATACGGAGTACCCGAACTCGTCGAATGTCGCGCCGTCGCTGGCGGTGAGCTTAGCCTGCTCCGTTGGCTGGCCGCCGGCGGGCAGGACGAACAGCAGCGCCGCCGCCACGCTCAACAGAGCCGCCGCCACGAGACGCGCTCGGCTGCGACCCGATGCTGTGGTCAACGTTGCCACCCCCGAAACGAAAGTATAACTCGCCTAGCGCAACCAACGCTATGGCGGATGTTCCCGAGCCCGGAGCAGACTGTAACTCGACTCTCAAGTGTGACACTATGGTGGCAAAGTGTAGAGCCTAGCCGGCACCTGCAGCCGGCCCGAGCAGGCCTACCCTCACGCCTAATATGACCGCCTCCGTCCTGTTGCTCGCGCCCATCTTCGAGAAGATGTTCTCCAGATGGCGTTCGACGGTCCGCAGACTGAGCGTCAACGACGCGGCGATTTCCTGGTTGCGCAGCCCCGCCGAGACCATCGACAATACCTCCAACTCCCTACCCGTGAGCGAGAATCGGTTAGCAAGAGCAGGCAACTCGGCATGGTGATTTCGCCGCGACGGCTCAATGCGAAGCTTGCGCAGCTGCTCCGCGGCTAGCAACTCCAGCGCGGCCGCGCGCCCGCCGAACCCTCGACTCCGTCGTGCCCGCTGCATCGCGGCGTAGTCGAAATAGGTCATCGCCAGTTCCCAGCGCGCGCCGCCTTCTGCAAGCTGCGTGACCGCCGTATCGAAGTGTTCGCGCGCCTTTGCCCAAAGCCTGAGGCTACTGCTTAATCGGCCCAGGACACGCTGGACCGAGATTGGCGAGTACGTCATGACGACAGCTCGTTCTTCCTTGACAAGTGCGCTGTAGCACCGCTGTTGGAGCTTCGACATGTCGAGCTGGGAAACGACCTCCCCAAGCACCGCACGGCCGGCTGCGGCGTGAGGCGTCTCCAGCACGACTTGCGACATTCGATGGA
This sequence comes from Dehalococcoidia bacterium, assembly GCA_040877745.1. Taxonomy (GTDB): domain Bacteria; phylum Chloroflexota; class Dehalococcoidia; order DSTF01; family RBG-16-68-14; genus JBBDNH01. The sequence continues at coordinate 24,891 of JBBDNH010000131.1, read as the reverse complement.
CCAGCTCCGCCGCCTCATCGCTCCGCCCGAGTGCGAGCACGACCCTGGCGAGGTGGATCGCTACAACAGCTTGGATCTCCTTCATTGGAAGGACCCGGAGCATCTCGCGTTCCGCCGCCCCATGTTCACCCAGGGCGAACTGGGCTTCAGCCCAAACGAGACGTGCGGTGGCCACCTGATATGGCGAAGCGAGGCGGACCTGTGCCATCCACTGGCCGCAGGACCGGGCGAGCCGCCGCCACCTCCCGGTGTAGCCCAGGAGGTATGCCTGGGATAAGAGCGACCGGATGAGTGTTGGCGGGTCGTTCGGATCCGCAGCGCTCTGTACGACGTCGACATACGTGCGTGCCGCTCGCATGTCGAGACGACAGAGCGCATGGGTGGCCAGGCTCGCGGCAAGGAGTGCTGCTGTTCGGGCCGCGCCCCGTCCCTGTGCCTCCTCGAACCCTGCCTTTGCGAGGGCGTGGGCCCGGTCGGGATTCCCGGCGGTGGAGAAGCTTTGAGAGAGCCAGAATGCCACAACAGGGTCCCGTCCGCTATCCTCGAACAGGCCGTCAGCGCCGCTCAGCATTCCCAGCGCATCCTCAGGCCGATCCCGAACGGCGATGCTCGCCTGTAGAGCCGTGGCTCTCGCCCTGTCCACGGCCTGCAAAGGAGAATCAAGCGCGCGCCCGAGCCAGAGCTGCGTGTCCGCGAACTCGTTCCGCCACCGATGGATCTGCGCCAGACGGAACGCAACCTCGCCCACCTCCTGCGACTTGCCGAGGAGCTCGAACAGGCGGACAGCCTCTGTCCAAGCCTCGATCGCCGAGTCCCAACGGCCTGACGCCCAAAGCGCCAACCCAAGTCTGCGATACAGTTCCGCCCTGACAGAGTGGGCGCCAGTCCTCGTGCATGCCAGCGCGAACTCCCAGCATTGGGCGGCTGCTTCGAAGGCCAAGATTCCCTCTGCTTGCTCGGCAGCTAGCCGGCAGGCATTGATGGCCTCCTTTCCGCCCGAAGCCCCGAAACCCAGGGCATAGTGGCGTGCGAGATCTGCGAGAGTCAGCTCGTCGCGCGCCTCGACCCTGGCGAAGTTGCGGTGCAGTCGTCGCCGTGTGGCGAGTGGTAGTCCGTCGTAGATCCGGCTAGCGAAGAGAGAGTGCGTGAAGTCGAATCGAGGCGATGCCAGCGAATCGGTGGCACGCACGATGCCCTCGGCTGCAGCCTCTTGAATTCCAGTCGCGATCACCTCTTCGCTGTCTCCTGTTGCCTCCGCGATGAACCTTGTTGCGAAGTCGGTCCCTAACACCGCACATGCCGCTAACGTGCGGTGAACCTTGTGGGGAAGGCGGCAGAGCCGGAGATCGATGGCATGCGCCAGCCGCTCCGGGGTTCCGCCCCACCGAATAGCCTCTGGCAGTCGATGCCTCCTCAGCAAGCCGGTATCGTTCAAGTGCTTCAAGAGTTCCCGGACGAATAGCGCGTTGCCGTTTGTCAGCGAGTGAAGCACGTCGATCTCCTCCGACGTAATGCTGCCCCGACCCGAGAGGGCAGCGGCGAGCGTGCGAGTGTCACCAACTGTCAGATTGCAGAGCCTGATGCTTGCGGCCTTGTCCTGCGCTGCAGCGAGGAGCTGACGTCGTTCTGAACTCATCGCCTCTTCCAAACGAGCAGTGCCAACGATGATCAGGCAGGAGGAGGGCACGTCCAAGAGGTTGTTGAGCAGGAGGAGGGATCCAGTGTCTGCCCAATGGAGGTCCTCTAGGCTGAGAACGGTCCGGCCGGACGAGGTCTGCTCCAGAATCGAATCGCTGAGCACGCGCAAGAAGTCACCCGTGTGTCGTCGCACCTCGTCGCTCGCTTCGGACCAGTCCGTGCCTGCGAGAAGGTCTCGGGCCATGACCTCCAGAAACTCCACCGCGGGGCTAGCCAGGCGCAATTGAGAGAGAACCTGAATGAAGGGAAAGTACGCTCCAGCCTGGCGAGCACGGTAGCAGCATCCCCGCAACACCCTGAAGCCTTGCAGCTTGGCGCGATCGAGGAACTCTACGACCAACCTGCTCTTGCCGATTCCAGCCTCCCCGGTCACGATTGCTGATCGGGTTCTGTGGTCTTCATCGTTTAGGAGGCCGGTAAGGCTGGTCAGTTCAGGCTGACGACCAACAAAGACATCTTTCATTGCTCCCTCCCCGCATGACGCGCGCGCCTTTACGGCCCCTCGCGTTCGAATATTGGGTGATTCCCCGCATGTAGCCGGCCCGGCGGCGATAGAGGATGTGGCTGCGAGACCTGGCCGTGAGGATCCGAGGTGGCTCGCCGACACGGGCGCTGGTAGGAAGGCAATATAGCACGCGCCGTTCGAGTCGGCTCGCTTCCCCTGGCCGGGGCTTCGCCGGTACGGCGCGGCCCTAAAAGAGGAGGAGCTGATGGCAGACCTAATTACATGCGCGCAGTCAATGGAGCTGCTGAACCAAGTGTTCGGTACCGCCCTGATTCTTAACGATGGCCACGAAATCCTGGCCCGCCTCGAAGCGGGGGACGAGATCGCGGACATCGGCAAGGAAGTCGGCGAGAAGTTCGGCAAGCCAGGCGTTGCCGAAGGCCTTCGTCAAGTGATCTCAGGCTGGCCGCCCCTTCACGTAGAGGCGGTCGAGTCGATGCTCCGCTGGGCACTCGGCAAGCTCGACACCGACCAGCGGGTCACCATCAAGTGGAAGGGCGACGCCGAGCACAACGAGACCGTGACGAAGTTCGAGCTACGTAATCACACGCTGGTGATCGAGTTCGCTCACCCGCCCCTCGCGCTGGCGTCGGCGAGCTAAGAACGAGAGAGGGAGACAGGGGCCGCGCCGCTCCACACCCTCAGCTCCGCAAGGAACACAGCCGATGACCGTCGATGACGTCTATTGTGGGGTCTATTCGTCGGATCTGTGGCCCCTTCGAGAGCCCCTCGTCGTCGAGGTTGAGGTTCCCCGGGGTTCGTTTCTGGTAGCAAGCGTAGAGGTCAACGCCACTCTGCCGGCGCTACGTCGCTTCCTGCGCCGGCGGCTGCAAGGTGTCCCCGTCTGCGATCTCGCCTGGCCTCTATCGTACGAGTCCTGGGGAGTGTATCGCGCCGACTATTGGCACTGCGTTGAAGGCGCGCTCGTACTAGCGCTTGAGGCGTTCAAAGAGGACGGCGACCGGCTTTTCGACTGGCTCGCGAGCCTCCACTACACCGCGCAACTTCGAGAGGGGATCGTCCCGTTGGAGGCTAGGAGAGCAAGTACACGGGGCCGTACACGGTAACAGGTCACACTAAGTTGCCATCGTGTGGACGGCGTTCCTTTGCCGTCGGTAAGGGCTAGGCGCTACAGTACAGGTGCGTGAGGTTTACCCTCGCGTAGGCCCCGTGTAGCCGCCACTGCACGGGGCCTCTCTTCTTTTCTGCGATGCCTTGGGTGCCACGGCCAGCCCGGGCGGAGTATCATTACCAGCAAACATTGCTTGGCAGACCCCCGAGGAGCGAAGACATGGCGAACGTACTCTGTGTGCTGTACGACGATCCCGCCGACGGTTACCCGACTTCATACGCGCGCGACGAGATACCTACCATCGACGGCTACCCCGGCGGCCAAACATTGCCGTCACCTCAGGCTGTCGACTTCCGGCCTGGAGAACTCCTCGGTAGCGTGTCGGGCGAGCTCGGGCTGCGCGCGTTCCTGGAGGGACAAGGCCACAGCTACACGGTCACGTCCGACAAAGACGGAGCGGATAGCGTCTTCGAGCGTGAGCTGCCGACGGCGGACATCGTCATTTCGCAGCCGTTTTGGCCGGCCTACCTCACGGCCGAGCGGATAGCGAAGGCGCCGAACCTCAGGCTGGCGATCACGGCCGGCATCGGCTCGGACCACGTCGATCTGCAGGCGGCGTGTGAGAAGGGGCTCACCGTTGCCGAGGTGACCTATTCGAACAGCATCAGCGTGAGCGAGCACGTGGTGATGATGATCCTCGTGTTGGTGCGGAACTATATTCCTTCCTACCGGACGGTGGTCGAGGGTGGCTGGAACATCGCCGATTGCGTCGCGCGGTCCTACGATCTCGAAGGCATGGCCGTCGGCACCGTCGGCGCCGGGCGCATCGGCACGGCGGTCCTGCGGCGGCTCAAGCCGTTCGAGGTCAAGCTGCACTACACGGATCGGCATCGCCTGCCGGAGAGCATCGAGCGGGAGCTAGACCTGACCTTTCACCCAGACGCTGAGGCGCTCGTCGCCGTCTGCGATGTAGTCACGATCAACACGCCGCTCCACCCGGAGACAGAGCACATGTTCAACGACGCGCTGATCGCGAAGATGAAGCGTGGGACATACCTGGTGAATACGGCTCGCGGCAAGATCTGCGATCGCGATGCGATTGTCCGCGCGCTGGAAAGCGGGCAGCTCGCCGGGTACGCGGGCGACGTCTGGTTCCCTCAGCCGGCGCCGAAGGACCACCCGTGGCGTTCCATGCCCAACCACGGCATGACGCCCCACGTATCTGGCACGTCGCTCTCGGCGCAGTCCCGTTACGCAGCCGGCGTACGGGAGATCCTGGAGTGCTGGTTTGATGGACGGCCGATTCGCGAGGAGTACCTGATCGCTGACAAGGGCAAGCTCGCTGGCGCGGGCGCCCACTCGTACAGCGCGGGCGACACCACGTCGGGATCCGGGGAGGCCGAGCAGTTCAAGACGAGGTGACTACAGCCCGGGCAGGCCCGGGAGCGCGCTGCTGCCGTAGCCCTGCCCGGCGTACGCGCCCTCCCAATCGATCCACACGTCGATCTCTGGCTCCACGAGGGCCAGTTCCCTCTTCAGCTCGTCGAGCACCCGGCCGAGAAAGCCCTCGATCAGTTCGATGCTGTCCAGGTTCTTGTCGTAATCCGTGGACTCGCTGTCGTCGGGCGCAAGCGGGTCCTCGTGCTCCGAGGCGAGGCCTTCTTCGCTGCCTTCGGTGTCCTCGGTGTCGGCGTCTGCCAGCGGCGTGGCGACGTCGAGGACGGTGAGCGCGGCCTCATCCGCGGGGTGGTCGACGCTCGCTTCGATGCTGAAGACGTGGGAGAAGTCCTTGTCTTGGTACCAGAGCAGGAGATAGAACTCGTTCGCTCCGACAAGGTCAGTGGAGCGAGCGGCGTTGAGGGCCGCGTTCAGCGTGTCTCGGTTCGCCTCGTCTTCCGCGCCATAGATCTCCTGTTCGTCGACGAAGAGGGTCACTGCGGTGACGATGCCGAGCTTGTGCAGCGCGACCGCCGAGCGGGTCAGAAAGTCGAGCAGCTCGAAGGGCTCCTCACGGCGGGTTTGCTTGAAGAACGGCCCGATGCCGCCCGTGGTGTACTCGGCTGCCGCCTGCAGGTCTGCTTCCAGCAAGCCGACATAGGTTGGCATATCGGAAGGATAGGCGAGAGCCGTGGCCGCGCGCTAGCCCCGCGGTTGTGGCCGTGGCCGCGCAGGGACTGGAGCGGTACTGCCTACACGGTAACAGGTCACACTAAGTCTGCATCGTGTGCGTAGCAACGCATCATGAAGCTATTCGCGCTCAAACGCACAAGAGACGCCGCCTGCTTGGTCGTCTCCCCTAAGCAGGCGGCGGCGTGGTCGGGTTGGTGGAGACGGGGGAGAATCGAACTCCCCGTCCACGTCGTGAGATAGCGGCCGGCCCGGCGCGCGGTCGGCCCGGCCGTTGGTGTTGGTGTTGGTGGAGACGGGGGAGAATCGAACTCCCCGTCACGTCGTGAGATAGCGGCCGGCCCGGCGCGCGGTCGGCCCGGCCGTTGGTGTTGGTGTTGGTGGAGACGGGGGAGAATCGAACTCCCCGTCCAGAAAAGGGCCAGGCTGAGGTACTACAGGCGTGTCCGGCGTTTGGTGCTCGTCCGGTGGGTCGTCGCCGGCCCGGCTCTCCGAACTAAGCCGATGGGTCTTAGGCGGTCAGTATCGGCGTCAAACCGCAGCACCCCGGCTGATCGTCGCCGCACCACAGCCCGCCGGGGTGAGGATGTGGGCGACGTCACTACCTAGTTAGGCAGCGAGGGCGAATTCACGTTCGCCAAGTAAATGGTTGCCGCCGTTTAGCGAGAGCGACCGCTCGGCCTGCACCTCAGATAAACGCTTCCCTGTCGAAGCCTTTCGTCCCCAAGTGCGCTTAAATTGTATCACAACGCCGTCCGCCCTTGCGCTGCTAGAACGTGGTGGTGAGGTCCTGCGTCGCGCCCGTTTCGGACGCGCGATAGGCCGACTCGATGATGTCGATCACGTGGCGGGCGTGCTCCGCAGTGACGATGCTCGGTGTGCCGTCGCGCACCCAGTCGACGAGCTGCATGACGTCCTCGAACACGTGCTGCTCCTCGATCTCGCGGTGCGGGCCGGCGATGTGCGGGAGCTGCCACTGCACGCTGCCGCCGGCCTCCCCGAGCAGCTCGCGGCCCGGGTAGTCGAAGTCCTCGCCGTTCAGCCGCTGGCCGACGATGGCGCCCTTGGTGCCAAAGAAGCTTGGCTGGAAGGTGCGCATGATGCCGCCCGCCGGAACGCCGTACGCGAACGCGAAGAGCGCGTCGCCGAAGTCGAGCACCATCAGCGTGCTGTCGTCGGCGTCGCACGGGATCATCCGGCCCTGGAACTCGCGCTCTGCGACGCGCACGCCGGACATCGCCGAGACGCGCTTCGCCGGACCCAGGATGCCGGTGAGGCCGTGCAGCGCGTAGACCGTCATGTCGTAGAGCGGGCCGCCGCCGGGCTTGCGGAAGTACCACGATGGGTCGATGTTCGAGAGCACGTCGTCGCCCTGGCGCACGGACTCGCCTTCGTGGTACTGGCCGAACGTCGCGCCGCAGACGGCCCAGCAGAGCCTGCCGAGCGCGCCTTCGGCGATGAGCTCCTTGATGCGCTGCTGGTGCGGGCGCAGCAGCTCGCCCGGCGAGGCGACGATGCGCAGGTCGCGCGACGCCGCGAGGTCGATCAGCTCGTTCGCTTCGGCGACCGTGGTGGTCATGGTCTTGTTGAAGTGGATGTGCTTGCCGGCCTGAAGGGCCAGCTTGCCCTGGGCGTAGTGCAGCCCGATGGGCGACGCGATGGTGACGGCGTCGACCTCGCCCTGCTCGAGCAGCGCCTCGTACTCGGTGAACGCGCGCTCGATGCCGAAGCGCTCGGCGGCGGCGTCCGCGCGGCCGGGGACGGGGTCGCAGATGGCGACCACGCGCAAGCGGTCCTGGACGTCGGGCTGGCTCAAGTGCGGCAGGATGCCGCGCAGCGAGATGCTGCCGGCTCCGACGACGCCCAGGCGGACGATATCGCTCATGCGCTCAGTCGCTGGCCGTCGCGACCGGCTCCCAACGTCGCGACTCCGTGCCTGCGACGACCGCGTCCATTGCCGCCTGGCAGCGGAAGCCGTCCTCGAACGTCGCGTCGATGTCCGGCGTCGCGCGTTGGCCGAGTACCGCGTCGATGAAGGCGTGCACCATGCGCTCGACGCCGTGCGGCTTGCCGTCGGCCGCCTCAGCGGCCAGCTCCTGCTTCTGCCAGCCCTTGCCGGGCTCGAACAGATGCAGCGCTTCCACCTCGCCGCGTGTGAACGTCGACATCAGCGCGCCCTTGTTGCCGCTGACGATGACGTAACCCATGTGGCCGCTATGCGGCTCGCCGGCGTGGATGACGCCGTACGCCACCGGCAGGGCGGTCGCGCGGCTGGCGAGCACCTGCCCGGCGAGCCCGCGTTCCGTGCGGACGAGGAACGACGCCAGGTCGATCGTCGACGGGCTGCCGGGCGGCCGCGGGCCGGGCAGCGCGACGCCAGCGACCTCTGCGATGAAGCCGCTGGTTGGGCCGCAGGTGTAGTTGATCGTGTCGATGAAGTGCGAGCCCATCTCGCCCAGGTGGCCCGGGCCGTACTGCGACGGGTCGTCGCGCCAGGAGGCGGCGACCTCGCCGAAGAGCAGCCGCGAGTACCACTGGCCCTGGATCTCGACGAAGTGCGGCGTGCCGATGTCGCCCGCGCTCACGCGGCGGCGCAGCTCCTCGATGCAGTAGGTGTATCGAAACGTGAACGCGATGTGGTTGACGACGCCGCGCTTCTTGGCCTCGCGCGCCATCTCGCGCGCCTCCTTGGCGTTGAGAGCCATCGGCTTCTCGCAGAGGACGTGCTTCCCCCGCGCGAGCGCGGCCATCGTGTACGGATGATGCTGGTCGTTCGCCGAGACGATGGTCACCGCGTCGATGTCGTCGCGAGCGAGGAGCGCGTCAAGGTCGTCGGTCGCCTCGGGGACGTCGTTGCGCGCGGCCATGTCCCGCGCGCGCTCCAGGTTGCGGCTGAAGAGCGCGACGGTCTCGGCGTTGGGGTGCGAGCGGATGCCGGGGAAGTGCCCCTCCTCGGAGAAGCCCGCGGCGCCGAGCACCGCGATGCGCACGGTGTCCTTGCTCATGGTCGCTGCATGCTATCGAAGGCGCTGTGGCGCCGCCCGGGAGCGGCACGAACTCTTGGGTCTCGGTCCAGGGTGGCGGCGCAAAGAATGAAGGCTTCGCCCGCTCTGCTCTGCAGGTGTAGTAGCGGAACGATCGCACAACCGAGCGATTCCTGGAGGGCCCACCGCCTACGAGCTTCTTCTGCCACTCGTAGAGGCGCTAATCCGGGTGGCCGAGAGATCTCTACAGCCTCGAGGGAGTGTCTGATGCGCCATTAACTTTCCGGCGCGCTCATGCGGGCGACGTGGTCGGAGACCACACGGAACTCCTTCTCCGGACTGAAGTCGAGAAAGATCGTGTCCTCCTCGACGCACATTGTGTGGCCTGGGGGCCAGTAGAACACCTCGCCCGCTGCGGTGACCTCCTCGGTGCCGTCTGTGTACCTGAGTTGAACGGCGCCCTTGAGCACATAGCCCCAGTGCGGGCATTGGCAGGCGTCATCTGGCAATCCTTTGAACATGGGCGTGGAGTCGGTGCCGGCTGGCAGCTCAATGTACCCAACGACCAGGTTCCCCCAGTCTGCGTTTCGGACTCTCATGCCCGCCGCCTCCATAGTCACGGGCAACTCATTCGTGGCTTGGCGCAACGCTCCCTCCTTTCACACCTTGGTCGCGTGGCGCTAGCGACCCTTTGGAGTGCGCATGACGACTTTGGCGCTTGAGCGGCGCGATTTGTTGCGCCGCAGGCCCAAGGAAATCGCGTCCGCTCCAGGCGCGAGTTAGGCAGCGACATCAGAGTCTCAGTCACTAGCGGTAGCTCACTCCCATGGCGAGACCGTCAAGGTTGGCCAAAGTGAGCCCCAACTTGCTGCCTTCTCGTGGGACACGGTCAACAGGAAGTTGCGCCGGTTAGGCCTCAGGATCATGTCGCACACGTCGGAACTTGTCAAGCCCTGTGGCGTTTCAGTCAGTTTCCCTCGGTTGGCGCCGGTTGTGCCATATTGGCGCTGATTGCAGATCTGACGAGCACCTGCCTCGCTTCGCAAATGCGTCATCGTTAGATTCGGATTTGGGCGTTTCGGGCCGAAATCGAGGCGGTGCCCTTCCAAGCAGTAGAACGGTTGCGCTTGCGCGATAAAATTGAATCTGCCGAGAGCGAAAAATCGCTCCGGAATTCACGTACGTTGTTCGTAGTTACCTGCGATCATCAATGATCCCTGGCAAATCGTGTATTGAATCTAACAAGTGGGTTGCGCCGGTGAAATCGTGACTCGCAGTAAACGCATTGTAGACCACAGCGCAGTCAATGCCAGCGGCGATTGCAGCCTGCAGTCCGCGCTGCGAGTCCTCCACCACCAGGCACTCGTCCGCGCTCGCGCCATAGCGGCTGAGAGCGAGCAGATAAGGTTCCGGATCGGGCTTGGACGAAACATAATCTTCGCGAGTAAGAACGAAGTCCATACACCAAAGTAAATTTCTCTTGCGGTGAATCAAATCGAAATGCGCACGCGTTGAGGTAGTGACAATCGCCATGTTCACGTTGCTATCTCTGGCTAGCTTTGCCAGTACTCGCTCCACACCCGGTATCTCGATCGTTTCCTGCGCCAGGTGCGCCTGGTAGTAGGCATCCCGCTGTTGCCGTTTGGCGACGATCCGCTCTGGGTCGATTCCCGCCTGCGCAGCCAGCTCCCAACTCGATGCGCCACGCACGATGCGCTCCTGGTAGGTTTCCTCGTCCAGATGCACGCCCAGTTCCCCCAGCGCGCGCTGTGTGGCTTTGAAATACCAATGTTCGGTATCGACCAGCACACCGTCGTTGTCCCAGAGAATGTACCGCTTCACGGATATATCAGCTTCGATTGCATGTTCCCCGATGATACTCACAGCGGCCAAGGGATCGCCGTGGCGTGTCAGGCTGCTATCTGCAGTGAACCGCCAGCCAGATCGTCTCGGTGTCGGGTGTGGTCCACGCCACCCTGTGCTTTGTGTGCGCCGGAATGGTCGCTGCATGCTAGCGAGGCGCCATGGCGCGGGCAAGAGCGGACGGTTCGTTATACTGGAGCCGCCTTCGCGAGCGGGGGTAGCTCAGTGGTAGAGCACCTGCCTTCCAAGCAGGCTGTCGCGAGTTCGATCCTCGTCCCCCGCTCCAGCTACGTTTTCGACCACTAGTTCGTCTCACGCCCGCCCGCCTCTAGCGCGACGTTTCAAACGCGTAAGGGCGCACGGTCGTGCGCGCCTACGGTTGTCCTTCGGCGATGGTCCCGTATTGCATTTGACACGTCGGCAGTACAGAACTTATAACTGGCCAGTTGCGTGTCCACGCGACATGATGAGGCGTCGCCGTGTCAGATGATTGGGATTTCCTTGAGTTCTGGGCCATTCACGGCGCGATTGAGCGCCTCAGCGATGATGTGCTCCAGGCAGCCAGCGGCATCGTTGCCAGCGTGGACGCTGTCGCCGATCGCCTGCAAGGACTCCATCGTGAGGTCCTCAACCAGACACGCATCATAGAGCACGGCTTTGCTTCAGTTGAAGCCTTTGAGCAGTTTCAACAGCACACGCTTGAGAAGATCTCCTATCAACTCGCGAATCCTCGGCAGCAGGGGGCCTTGGAGTACCTTGCGGAGGCGCAGGCCTACCTTCGGGCCAAGAGGAACTACGATCGCGCGCTGGAGTGCCTCCAGCGCTCAGTCGCTCTCTATCCCCTAAGCTGCGCTGCGCACTATCTCCTGGCGCGCATGCACTTCGCGATCCGTGGCGATCATGAGGCGGCCTGGGCTTCATGCGAGGATGCGCTTGAGGCTGCCGAAGTCCGACTGAAGCAGGATCCAGGCGAAGACGGGGCGAATTACTTCTCCAGCAAAGCCGTCCTGCTCATGGGCCAAATGCTCGACGACGGCGGTTCGCGAGCACGGTGTCGCGCGTATTACGAAGCCGCGTGTCGTCTGAGCCCGGACTACGGCGAGTGCTTCGGGCGATACGCCAGCATTGGAGCAAGGATGCGCGACACAGACCTCGCCCTTACCGCACTTAGGATCGCCATTCTCATTGATGAAGATGAAGCCTATCGTGCGCTTGAAGATCCCGGATTCGCCAACGTGCAGCCGCAGGTGCGGCGCCTGTTTGACTCGATGAAGCAGGAGGCGGTTGCTGGGACTGGGCAGATTATGGATGAGCTCCATCCAGCGATGGCTCGGCTGGGGTCGCTTATTGACGCCGCTGAGTCGATTCCCGAAGGCTTTCAGGACGAGACGATAGTTGGGGAACTGCGAGAAAGCCGAGCGAGTCTGGCGGGCGATCTCAGCAGGGCGGTTCCAAGTGAGCGTTCTGCGGTACCGCTGCACGACGCGCTGCGCGAGCGGCACGCCATCTTCCTCGTAGTGTCGCGTCTGTTTTCATTGCAACGGCGCATGGCTCGCGACGTCACCCGGCTGGTTGAATCAGCCCGAACCGCCAGCGCCGAATGGTTGAAGGAGGCCAGGGGCTGGGCCCAAGAGAACGCCGAGTCTGCGGAGAGAAGCTTGGAGAACTCTCATGGTTCAGGCTGCGCCGTGCTATTTTATGCCTTCTTCAACGTGGTTCTCACGCTTTCTCTAGTCGGCTTCTGGCTCGGTTGGCCGGAGCAAACGCGTCCAGAACGCTTTCTAGTCGCCTTAACTCTCGTTCTGATCGGATGCATGGCCTTCAGTTGGATCATGATCCTTCGCTCAAGAATCGAACACGCCACGTGGATATCGCGCATTCGTCGTCAGGGCAGGAACTTCGAAGAGGTTCACGCTGGCGGGCTAGCAGCGGCAGCGGCCACAGAGGCGTCGCTTGGCAATCTTCGCGAGGCGATCCAACGGCTGCGGTCGACTTATACGGCCTTTCCCGCCGAAGACGAGATTACCTGCACCATCATGATCCTCAATGGGGGCTCTGGTACCACCGCCGGACGCGACAACCAGCAGCTGATTGCGAAGCTGCAAGAGCTGGTCGATGAGGTGACTTCCAGCAGAAACGCCGCTCCCTTTTCCAGAGATATCGGGAGCTTGCTTGCCAACCTTCCGGCGCCGTTTCTTAGCGAACTTCGCATTGCTGACGCAGAGCATATCGCACGTCAGCTCCGTGAGGGCTATGGCCTTGCCGTCGGAGTGAAGCGTCGGTTCGTGGGAACGCTCCCAATCGGGAGGCTCGGCAAGGGCGTATAGTTGGCCCTAGCCACCAACGCCCTTCGACGCTTCGCCCTTCCGCCGCCTTGCCCACAATCGACCCCACGCCTGGGACTCCGATCACGCGCACCTTGGCGACGCACAACCGGCAAGTGGAGTCGCGGACACGCGGGACACGCGCGGGGCGCGATCAGGTAGGAGGGACCGATCCATGACGACCGTCACCGAACCCATCGTTGAGACGACGCACGGCAAGCTTCAGGGAACGACCGATCAGGGCGTGCTGGTCTTCCGCGGCGTCCAGTACGGCGCGTCGACGGCCGGTAGCCGGCGCTTCCTGCCGCCGCTGCCGGCCGAGCCGTGGGCCGGCGTCCGTGACGCGACCGAGTTCGGGCCGATCTGCCCGCAGCAGGGCGCCGTGGCAGACCAGGCGCTGACCGACGTCAATACGATCGGCCCGCTGCCCAAGGTATCGATCGGCGAAGACTGCCTGGTGCTGAACGTCTGGACGCCCGCCGTCGCGGACGGCGGCAAGCGGCCGGTCATGGTCTGGCTGCACGGCCGAGGCTACGCGGCCGGCGCCGGCTCGGAGACGTGGTACAACGGCGCGGACCTGGTCAAGCGCGGCGATGTCGTTGTCATCACGATCAACCATCGACTGAACGTCTTCGGCTATCTGCACCTGGCCGACATCGGCGGCGAGGCGTTCGCCGGCTCCGGCGTCGCGGGCATGCTGGACGTCGTGCTGGCGCTCGAGTATGTGCGCGACAACGCCGAGCAGTTCGGCGGCGATCCCGGTAACGTCACCGTCTTCGGCGAGTCCGGCGGCGGCTCCAAGGTGAGCACGCTGCTCGCGCTGCCGTCCGCCGAGGGGCTCTTTCACCGGGCGATCATCCAGAGCGGGCCCGGCATCCGCGGCGTGGAGGCGAAGGCCGCGACGGAGTTCGCGGAGCAGGTGATCGAGCACTTCGGCATCGGCGCGAAGGAGCTGCACAAGCTGCAAGAGATGCCGCACGAGGAGCTGACGGCCGGCATCAGCAAGATGGGCGGCAACGGCATGGGGATGGGCGGCGCCATGCGCGTCGCGCCTGTCGTCGACGGCTCGTATTACCCGCGACACCCGTTCCACCCGGACGCCGCGCCGACGGCGAAGCACGTCCCTGTGATGATCGGCTCGAACAAGGACGAGGCGGCGCTGTTCCTTGCTGCCGACCCCCGGCGCCGGCGGCTGGAGGATGGCGAGCTGCCGGACCGCCTCCGCCCGCTGCTTGGCGACCGCATGGAGGAGATCCTGGCGGTCTATCGCCGGACGAGGCCCACCGACACGCCGTGGGAGCTGCTGCTCGGCATCGCCAGCGAGCGCACGAGGCTGGCGTCGATCATGCTGGCGGAGCGCAAGGCGGCCGCGGGCGGCGCGCCGGCGTACATGTACCTGTTCACGTGGGAGGGCAACTTCAAGGGCAACCTGCTCAAGTCCGCACACGCGATGGAGATCCCGTTCGTGTTCGGCCATCCGGACATCTCGCCGATGACGGGCGACACCCCGGAGCGGCATGAGCTGGCCGATCTCATGAGCGACGCCTGGATCTCATTCGCGCGCAACGGCGATCCGAGCCACGCCGGGCTTCCCGATTGGCCGGCCTACGACGCCGCCCAGCGCGCGACGATGCTCTTCAACGTGCCGAGCCGCGTCGAGAACGACCCGCGGCGCGAGGAGCGCCTCGCCTGGGAGGGCGTTGCCGTCGACCGCATGCGCGGCTTCCTGCGGCCCCGGCGGCGAGACGGCGAGCAGCGCTCGTAGGGTCCGCGCACTTCTAGCGAAGTCCGCCGCCGGCGCCACGCGCGGGCGGCGTTCTGCTATCCTTGGGCGAATCTACGCAGGAGGGCCGAACGATGGATCTCCCCACGGTCGAACGGCTGATCGCCGAGCGCGGCATCGAGGTGGTGAAGGTGGGCGGCGCCGACATGGACGGCGTCTTCCGCGGCAAGCGGGTGCTGTCGGCGCAGTTCGTCGAAGGGTGCAGGGGCGTCGGCTTCCCGCAGTGCGACGTCATCTTCGGCTGGGACATCGGGGAGCAGCTCATCGAAGGGCTGCCTGTCGGCAGCGCGCAGACCGGCTTCGCCGACATCATCATGCGGCCGGACCTGGCGACGTTCCGGCCCGTGCCGTGGGAGCCCGGCGCCGCCGCCGTGATCTGCGATTATGAAACCGAGGCTGGAGAGCCGCTCGCGGTCTCTCCCCGGCACGTCCTTCGGCGCGTGATCGAGCGCGCGGCGGACGCGGGATATCTTGCGCGCATGGCCGTCGAGCTGGAAGTGCGCTTGTTCCGTGAGGACCAGCAGAGCCTGCGCGCGAAGGGCTATCGCGACCTGGAGCCGCTCAGCCTGGGCCTGAACTGCTACAGCTTGCACCACGCGACGCTCGACGAAGAGCTCGTGGGCGGGATCCGGAAGATGATGGTCGACTTCGGCGTGCCGGTCGAGGGATATAATCGCGAGCACGGCGAAGGGATGTACGAGGTCAACCTGCACTACGCCGGCGCGCTCACGGCCGCCGACAACGCGCTGCTCTACAAGAGCGGCGCGAAGGAGATCACAGCGCAGTCCGGCGTGGTCCCGACGTTCATGGCCAAGTACGACGACCGGCTGGACGGTTGCAGCGGACACCTCCATCAGAGCCTCTGGTCGCCGGACGGCGAGCGCAACGCCTTCTACGACGCCGATGCGCCGCACCATGCATCGCAGCTGATGCGCTCGTACGCCGCGGGCGTGCTGGCGACGCTGCCGGAGTTCATGCTGCTGTACGCACCGAACGTGAACTCGTACAAACGCTTCGTGGCGGGGAGCTGGGCGCCCACGACGCTGACGTGGGGCTTCGAGAATAGGACGGCGGCGCTGCGCGCGATCGCGGGCTCGCCGTCCGCCACGCGCATCGAGAATCGCGTGCCCGGCGCGGACGTGAACGGCTATCTGGGGCTGGCAGCGTCGCTCGCCGGCGGCCTCTACGGCCTCGAGCGGGAGCTCGCGCCGCCGGAGCCGGTCGAGGGCGACGCGTACGCGGTCGAGGCGCCCGGGCTGCCGAGGACGCTATCGGAGGCCGTCGAGCGCTTCGAGGCGAGCGAGCCGGCGCGCGAGTACTTCGGGAACGCGTTCGTCGAGCAGTACGCGGCGATGCGCCGCTGGGAGGTCGAGGCCTTTCGCAAGGCCGTCACGGATTGGGAGAAGCGCCGCTACTTCGAGCAGGTGTAGTGTGAGCTAGTCGTCGGTCAGCGTGATCGCCCGCTCCGGGCAATTCTCCACCGCGAGCAAAGCCTTTTCCTCAAGCTCAGGCGGCACCACACCGTCGTTCTTCTGGTGGGAATAGCCGTAGTCGTCGATGTCGAACAGCTCAGACGCGAGCTGGTGGCAGCGGTTGTGCCCCTGGCACTTGGACCCGTCGACCTTGACCTTCTTCACGATGGCCACACCACCGGCATCGAGCGCGGCCCGCGCACCTGACCGCCTGCCCACGTCACCACCTCGGGGTTTTCCAGCCGGAAGTCCGGGATGCGCTTCAGCCACTCTTCGATCGAGACTTGCATCTCCATGCGCGCGAGGTTCGAGCCGGCGCAGCGGTGGATGCCGACGCCGAACGCGATGTGCGGGTTCTTCTTCCGGTCGATGATCACCTTGTCCGGGTCCTCGAAGACATTGGGGTCGCGGTTGGCGGCGGGGAAGTTCATCAGCACGCGGTCGCCTTCGCTCATCTTGCAGCCGTCGTACTGGACGTCCTCAGCAACGTAGCGCGCCATGGTGACGGGCGAGTAGGCGCGCAGCAGCTCTTCGACGGCCACGGTAATGAGCTCGGGCTCCGCCACCAGGCGCGCGCGGTCGTCGGGGTGCTGGGCCAGGTGCCAGAGCGCCGACCCGATGGAGCTCCACGTGGTGTCGATGCCGGCGAGCAGGATCAGGAACGACGTGCCCAACACGTGCGTGTCCGGCACCGGCTCGCCGTCTACCTCGGAGTTAAGGAGGTAGCCAATCAGGTCGTCCTTGGGATGTTCCTTGTGCTCCTGGATGCGGTCCCAGAGGTAGGGGAAGATCTCGCGGGCTGCCTCGCCCTGAAGGTCGGTGTTGGTGAGGCCGAGCTCGAGGAAGTTGCGCACCCAGCCTGTGAACGTATCGGCATCCTCTGTGGGGATGCCGAGCATGCTGGCGATGACGCGCGGCGGGATCTGCTGCGCGTAGTCCACCGCGGCGTCCGCGCGGCCGTTCTCGATGAAGCCATCGACCAGCGACGCGCAGAGCGCGCGCGTCTCAGGCTCCCACATTTCGATCGACTTGGCGGAGAACGGCGGGAGCAGGAGCTTGCGCGCCCAGGTGTGCACCGGCGGGTCCGAGGTGATGGGCGGCGCACCCACGTCGTAGTTGCGCAGCTCCTCCGGAAAGTCCTCGTCCGGCTCCATGTCCTCGTCCGGCGGCGGGCCGCCCGGCGCGACCAAGACGTCGCGGGACGAGAAGTGCTGGATGTCCTTCGCGATGTTGAACAAGTCCTCGTAGCGCGTCGGCATCCAGGAGCCGCCCCAGCGCTCCGTGTGCGCGACGGGGCACTTCTCGCGGAGGTCGTCCCAGATGGGGAACGGGTCCTTGATGTACTCCTTGCTGAAAATGTCGTAGTCAGTTTCCCAGCTCTTAACGGGTTCGTTGGCCATCTGCGTTCTACCTCGCTAGCGGGTGAACTTGGAGCCTCGAGGGCTCTCCGCAATGCTTAACTAAGCGCTCACTAATATAGCCGGATACTACCACATTCTCGACGAAAATCCAAGTGCTCTGGAGGATAAATCCGCGGCAGTTGTTCGCGCCAGAAGTGGAAGCTAGTGCGCCGCGGCCGCAGCCGCCGGCCGCACACCGGCCCGCATCGACGCCGCGCTGCGGCCGGCCGTCCACTCGACGAGCCGGATGGCGGCTCGCGTGACCGGGACGAGGCTCGGCTTGTGGACCTTGTCGAGCGTGTCCTGCTCGTCGAAGAGGTAGAACGGCGCCGTCAGGTAGTTGACCAGCGGCA
The DNA here is from genome assembly GCA_040877745.1 of Dehalococcoidia bacterium. Classification (GTDB taxonomy): domain Bacteria; phylum Chloroflexota; class Dehalococcoidia; order DSTF01; family RBG-16-68-14; genus JBBDNH01. The sequence goes on along the minus strand of JBBDNH010000131.1, from coordinate 7,310 downwards.
CGCCGGCCGCGTGGAACGGGCCGCCGTCCGTCGTCGGCGTGGGACCGAACATGTCCGGCGGCAGGATGATCGACCGGCCGAGCCCCTCGGCGCGGAGCGTGTCGCGGACGGCGTCTTCAAGCTCGGCGTTCAGGCTGGTGAACCACCAGCGCGCCTCGGGCAGCCCGTTCGGCTTCAGCACGCCGTTCTCCTCGACGCACTCGTTGGCCGCGTGCTCGAGGTGGATCTCCAGGACGACGTGCGCCAGCTCGGCCTCGTGCGCGGCGATGAAGGCGTGCACGCCGGCGCCGCCTGCCATGTGCCCCGCGTTGATCAGGAAGATCAGGCGGTGCGGCCGTTCGCTCTGCGGGACTCGCGACCAGTACTCGGCCTGCGCCAGCACGAGCGCGATGCCCGAGCCGTCCTCGACCGCCGACGCCCACGGGCCATCATGGTGAGAACCGATGATCACGGTCTCCTCGTCGGCGCCGGGCAGCTCGCCCACGATGTTGTACGACGTCTCCGGCCGGCGGACCGACTCGGCCACGAGGCGGACGCGCGCAGGCCCGGCCGCGAGCAGCTCGCGCAGGCGTGCGCCGTCACTGCCGCTCAGCCAAAGGCCGGGGATCGGCCGTTCGATGCCGTCGTACGGGACGTAGTAGCTCCTTGAGTCGGACGGGTAGTCGCTCAGCGTCCCGACGAAGCCGATCGCGCCGGCTTCGATCGCGGGCTCCATCACGGCCTGCGCGCCGCGTCCGAACGGGAGCACCTGCGCGCTCTCGGCGAGCGTGCCATCGGGGTCGTAGAAGAACGTCGCGCGCTCCGAGAGCGCCGCGTGCGGCATGCGCCCGAGGCGCACGTCGACGAGCGCGATGTTGCCGTTGACAGGCCCGGGGGCCTGGTAGTCGTACGGGGCAAGCGTGCCCTCGAGGCCGGAGGCCGGCGTCGCGTGGGGAAGGGGAAAGCCTTCGAAGGTCAGGCTGTCGCCCGGCGCGGCTTCCGGCCACGCGGTGAGCGAACAGCGACCCGGCTCCCAGTACGGCAGCTCGACCGGCTCCGCGCGCACGTTTTCCAGGCCAAGCTGGCGAAGTCGCTCCTGGCAGAAGCGCTCGGCCCAGCGGTCGGCGGGGTAGCCGGGCCGCCGGACGCCCTGCGCGAAGACCTGCTCGATCCAGGCGTAGATCTGGTCTTGTGCGGGGATCAGCTCGTCGTGCGCCATCGCGCGTCCTAGTACCGGAGGACGGCGCCTATGCCGCCGCGCGCCAGCAGCCACTCGCGCGCCTCGCCGAGGACCACCTCGACGCGCGCGCCCGACAGAAGCGCCCGGTCGATGGCGCGCTCCACGACGTCGGTCGAGGCCTCGGCTTCGCCGCCGCAACGCGGGCATCGTTCGAAGCGGCTCGTCGCGAGGTAGTCGCAGTCCAGGCAACTCGAGCCTTCCTCGGTGATGCCCTCGGCGACGAGCAGCGTCTGGACCCGGCCTTCGTGCAACGCGGCCAACGTGTCGTCGAAACCGGCGGCGCCCTGGCCACCGCTCTCCGCGGCATCGACAACTTGTTCCACCAGCTCGCGCTCCACGCGACGTTGTTCGTCCACAAGCACGGCGCGAGCCTGTTCCAGGATCTCGTCCTCCGAGGCGTGCTTGAAATCCACGGGCACGGAGCCGATGACGAGGCTCTGCAGGGGGCCTGGAAGCATCTCGCGCAGCTCGGTTACCGGCGCGCCGGTGCCGGCCAGGACGAGGTGGCTGAACGGCCGCTCGCGCTGCAGCTCCTGCAGCGCGTCGACCTTCTCCAGGTGGCGCTCCACGTGGACTTCGATGTGGCGCTGGAAGCGAGCCTGAGCCCAGCCTCCCTGGTCATGCTTGCCCGGCACGCTGCTCTCGATGCCGCCCGCTTCCTCGGCATGGCCCTGTTCACTGTAGTAGAGCGTGGCCTGGTCTCGCTGCACAACGGCGACGACCCAGCGCGGGTACTCATTTACCACCTGTGCGAGCAGGCCGACGTTGGTGGACGCCCCGGCGTCGATCCAGGTTGGGACGCGGACGTCCAGATGGACCAGTTCCCGGATGCCGGCCGGGCTGGAGACAAAGGCGGCCAGGCCGCGTCCCGCTGGCTCGGTCTCGCCAAGGAGGTCGAGGATCGCGCCGGTCTCGCGTTCGAGGACGGCCCGCGCGTGTTCGTCCGCCGTCCGCTCGAAGCGCTTCGTGGCGCCCCGGAACTTGACCTCGTGCTGGCCACGGTCATAGCGCAGGCGCGGCTCGATCCCGATATAGACGGACACGATCCCTTCGTCGCTGCGCAGGGCGGCCAGCCGCTCTAGCTCGGTCTTCGAGATCATGACGCGGACATTGTATCGCCTGGGGCGGTGAAGCGGGGCCGTAGTGCTTACGTCGCGTTAACCCGACATTCATCTGCGTTAACCGTGGCTTCACTCGGCAGCTGCAGAATGGGACGTGGTGGTACGGTGGCCTTCGCCGAGGTGCCAATCGCGATGACACAGCCAGCGGTTGCCGCGGCCGGCGCGGCGCAGAGTGCCAAAACGGCAGAGAAGCATCCTGTTCGCATGGGGGATGCAGGAACTTCCCTCCCGCTGCCGGCTCTGGTGCTCTGCGGCGCGACCGGCCGCTCAGTCCTCTGGAGGAGAATGCCATGAACGCCCAAGAGCAGCAACGCCACGGTCTGCGCAGCTGGCCCCGGCGCATGCTGGCGTGGCTGGAGAACGCCGCCGAGTGGTACGTTCGCCACGCGCCGTATGCCGGCTACGATGACTACGCCATGCTCGAATCGCTGGACAGGCCGACCGAGCCCGTCCGCCCTCCACGCTCGACCAAGTCCTAGTAGCTCGCGAAGTCACCTTCGCCCGTGTAGAGGTGGTGCATGTCGTTCAGCGTGCGCAGGACGCGACGGCCGCCGCCCGCGGCGGCGATGTTGACCGACGTGTGCCCGGGGCGGAAGAACATGTCGTAGGGCGCGCCGATGATGTGCGCCATGTACGAGTTGATCACCCCGCCGTGGCACACGATCGCGACGCGCTCGCCGAGGTTGCGGGCGATGATCGCCTCGATGGCGTTCACGGTGCGCTTGCGGAACTCGACGCTCGACTCGGAGTCCGGGTAGACATCCCATTTGCGTTCCTGAAGCATGCGCTCCCGGACGGCGTTCCGAAGCGCCCGGCCAAGGAAGTCCTTGACCGTCCGGTCGCGCGGGATGTCGCGAAACAGCTCGACCTCGCGCAGGTCGTCGACCACCTCGGGCTCCATGCGGTGATGGCGGGCGACCGCCTCGGCGGTCTCTCTCGCCCGGCTGAGCGGACTGGTGATGATGGCGTCGAAGTGCAGGGTAGAGAGCCGTTCGCCGAGGAGACGGGCTTGCTGCTGGCCGTGTTCGCTGAGGGGCGGGTTGAACGCCTCGCCGAGCGTACCGTCCGCGATGGTGACCTGCTGCCCGTGGCGGATGATGAGCAGCTCCGTGACCTCCGGGACGCCGGTGAGGAACGCCTGGTCGAAGATCGAGGGCGGTGTGTTCTGCTTCTCGGTCATGTTGATCCCGCGCCCATGATAGCCGATGACGTTGGTGAGGCTCTACGAGACGGGAGCCGACGCGATCACGAGGACCCCGAATGCCAGCACGAAGTAGCCGAAGTTGAACCGCCTCGCCGCGCGCAGCAGCAGGTCGATCGTCAGCAGACCGAAGACGAACGCCGCTGCGATGCCGGCCACCTGGGCGGCGCCGATGTCGGCGTCGCCGAGGTTGAGGACGACGTTGCCCCCGAGCACGATGGGCAGGCTCATCAGGAAGCTCAACCGCAATGCCACCTCCTTCTCGAACCCGCGCAGCAGCAGCGACGACACGGTGAGCCCTGACCTCGATAGCCCGGGCAGCACCGCGAGCCCCTGCACGACGCCCAGCAGCAGGTCGTCGTTCGTGCGAAGGTCGCTAGGCAGCTTGTGGCCGCTCTCCGGTGTGCGGAGCTGGAGGACCGCGGTGCCGATCAGCAGCACCCCGACGCCGGCCGTAAGGATCTGGCCGGCCAGCTCGAGCCGGTCCTCGATGCTGGAGAGCGCCACGAGGACGAAGACGCCCAGCAGGCCGCTCACGATCGTAGCGACCGTGAGGAAGCGCAACGTGGCTCGTTGCTCCGGCGCCGCGCTGCGGTAGTTGCGCGCGACACCGAGGAGCGAAACGACGTCCTTGCGGAGGTAGATCAGCGCCGCGAAGAACGTCCCGAGGTGCAGCAGGAGCGCCTCCTGGACAATGGTGTCGACGCCGGCGTCGCTACCGAACAGGTGGCGCTTAGCGAGCACGATCAGGCCCTCCGAGCTGACGGGAAGCCATTCGGCGATGCCCTGGATGATGCCTAGGACGATCTCTTCCAGCATGTGGAAAGGATCGTCGTTTCAAAGATGCTGGGGTAGGGGTGCCTGGCTGCGTGCGCTGTCGCTGAGGTGGCAAGCAGACTTAGTATTTGGAGACGTTGAGCTCCCGGATGTGACCTTCGACGAGGTAGACGACGCGCTCACAGATGTTCGTCACGCGGTCGGCGACGCGCTCCAGGTTGTGGGCGACCCACGTGAGGTGCGTGGCCCGCTCGAGCGTCGCGGGGTCGTTCGCCATGATCGCGAGGAGCTCGCTATAGACCTGGTCGTAGAGAGCGTCGACCTCGTCGTCGTCGTCGCAGATCGCCCGCGCGCGCTTCGCATCGCGGTCCTTGAACGCCTCAATGCTGCCCATGAGCATCTTGTTGGCGAGCTGGGCCATGCGCGGGATATCCGCCAGGGGCCGCAGCGGGGCCTCGTCGGAGCCCATCAGGGCAACCTTCGCGATGCCCTCCGCGTGGTCGCCCATGCGCTCGAGGTCGACCGTGATGTGCAGGACGGAGACGATAGTGCGCAGATCGCGGGCGAGCGGCTGCTGCGTGGCGATGAGCTCCAGGCACTTCTCTTCAGCGTCGTAGCGCTTTGCGTTGATCTTCAGGTCGTCGTGGATAACGAGACGGGCAAGCTCGATGTCGCGCTCCTTGAGCGCGCGCACGGAGCGGTCGATGGCGCTCTCGACCAACCCGGCCATCAGGAGGGTCTCTTCCTGGATCTCTGTGAGCTGCTGATCGAAGGATACTCGCGTCATCGTACGCCTCTAGCCGAACCTTCCGGTGATGTAATCCTCGGTTCGCTGGTCCTTGGGGTTGGTGAACATCTCCTGTGTCGGCCCGTACTCGATAAGCTGTCCGGTTGTCTGCTCGTCGGAGAGCATGAACGCAGTATAGTCGGAGACGCGCGCCGCTTGCTGCATGTTGTGCGTCACGATGATGATCGTGAAGTCTCGGACGAGCTCGCGGATCAGGTCCTCAATCTTCAGCGTAGCGATCGGGTCGAGGGCGGAGCAAGGCTCGTCCATGAGGACGACGTCGGGCTGCACTGCCAGCGCTCGCGCGATGCAGAGACGCTGCTGCTGGCCACCGGAGAGCGCCAGGCCGGACGCCTTGAGGTTGTCCTTGACCTCGTCGAAGAGCGCGGCCTGGCGGAGCGAGCGCTCGACGAGCTCGTCCATGCTGCCACGATAGCCGTTCACGCGCGCGCCGAAGGCGACGTTGTCGTAGATCGACTTCGGAAACGGGTTCGGCTTCTGGAACACCATGCCGACGCGCCGGCGCACCTCCACGGGGTCGATATCCGCCGCGTAGATGTTCTGGTTGTGGTAGGTCACCTGCCCCTCGACGTGGATGCCGGGGATCAGGTCGTTCATGCGGTTCAGGCAACGGAGGAGCGTGCTCTTGCCGCAGCCGGACGGGCCGATGAGCGCGGTCACCCGGTTGACCGGAATGTCCAGCGTGACGCCGGTGAGGGCCTGCTTCTGGCCGTACCAGAACGATAGGCCCTGGAGCGAGAAGAGCGTCGCTTCCGCGGGACGGAAGTCGCTCGCGGGCTCGCCTGTCTCGGCCGGCTGTCGTTCGGCTGTCACTAGAGCATCCTCGCGCCTGAAGGGCGTTGGCGCCTGTATTCTCAATTCTGTCACGTTGGGCTCCTTCGTTCCAACTTCCTATTCCCGCCGGAAGCGTTCGCGGATGACGGCGGCCGTCAGGTTGAGCACGAGCACCGCGATCATAAGCACGATGATCGCGGCTGCGGCGGTCTCTCGGAATGCTTCCTGTGGCCGCGTGGTCCAGTCGTAGATCTGAATGGGCACGATGGTGAAGCTGTCGAGGAAACCCTCCGGGTCGTGCGCGACGAACGCGAGCGCGCCGACCATGATCAGCGCGGCAGCCTCGCCGACCGCGCGCGAGAATGCGAGGATCACGCCGGTCATGATGCCCGGCATCGCCTGCGGCAGGACGTGGTGGCGCACGGTCTGCCATTGCGTCGCCCCGAGCGCGAGCGAGGCGTCGCGCGTGCTCTTGGGCACCTGGCGGATCGCCTCTTGCGACGCGATGACGGTCATCGGGATGATCATCAGCGCCAGCGTGAAGCCGCCGGCCAGCACGCTCGGCCCCAGATCGAGAAAGCGAACAAAGATGGCCAGGCCGACGATGCCGTAGATGATGCTCGGGACGCCGGCAAGATTGGCGAGGTTGAGCTGGACGATGGTGAGCAGCCGGTTGCGCGGTGCAAACTCTTCGATCCAGATTGCGGTGCCGATGGCGACCGGGAACGCCAGCGCAATCGTGGTGGCCATCACCCAGAGCGTGCCGAAGAGCGCAGCGCGAATGCCGGCGCGTTCGGCGAACCGCGACGGGTAGCTGGTCAGGAAGTCCCAGCTCACGCGCGAGCCGCCGGTGTCGATCGTGTCGTAAACCAGGTAGCCCAGGACGACGAGGCCGGCCAGGCTGGCGGCGAGCAGCACGTAGCGAGAGGCCCGCGAGAGCGCCTGGCGACGCGCGACGGCGCCGCTGGCTCGCAGGACGAGCGGCCCCGTTGTCGTTGCCACTAGTCGTATACCTCGCGGAAGCGATTGACCAGCATCTGGGCGGCGATGTTGAACATCAGCGTCATCATGAAGAGCACCGCGCCGACCGCAAACAGCGACCTGTAGTCGATCGTGCCGCGGGCGGCGTCGCCGAGGGCCACCTGCAGCATGTAGCCGGTCATGGTCTGGATGCTCTCCAGCGGCGACAGCGTCAGGTTGGGAGTCGAACCGGCCGCGACCGCGACGATCATCGTCTCGCCCACGGCGCGGGCGATCGAGAGCAGGACGGACGCCACGATGCCGGAGAAGGCTGCCGGCACGACGACGCGGATTGCCACCTCGAGACGGGTTGCGCCGAGGGCGTACGCGGCTTCGCGCAGGTCGCGGGGGACGCTAGCCATGGCGTCTTCGGAGATCGACGCGATCGTG
>JBBDNH010000130.1:0-5212 GCA_040877745.1 Dehalococcoidia bacterium | reverse complement strand
GGCGAACGGCGAACTTCTAGCCTCCAGCTTCCAGCAGCGCGCCGAATAACCTCGTGAGCGAGGCTTTCGAGCCTCGCCCCTGATGCGGCGCCGAGCCTGGAAAGGCTCGGCTACGGACGTTGAACGTCGACCTTCTAGCCTCTAGCCTCCAGCCTCTATCTAGCAGGGCGCCGAATAACCTCGTAAGCGAGGCTTTCGAGCCTCGCCCCTGATGCGGCGCCGGGCCTGGAAAGGCCCGGCTATGGACGTCGAACGGCGAACGGCGAACTTCTAGCCTCCAGCTTCCAGCGTCTAGGACTCTTCCTCCTCGTCGTCCAGCCCTACCTGCGACGACAGCCCGGTGTGGCGCTCCGGCTCCCAATCCTCCGAGCTCACGTACGGGTCGAAGAACGTGAGGCCGGTCTGCAGCGTGCGGTGGCCGTACTTGGCTCGCAGGCGGTCCATGCTCCGGAGCAGCGCTTCGCCCTCCAGCGAGCGCTTGTCGAAGAGGTCGAGCTGCACGGCGTCGTCCGTGAGATTCGACGCCCCCAGGCCGATCAGTCGCACCGCGCGGCCGTCCTCGGAGAGCGCCTTGTCCAGCAGCTCCGATGCCGTCTGGTAGAGCACCTCGTCCGCGAATGCCGGCTGCTCCAGCGTCCGGCTGCGCGAGATCGTCGTGAAGTCGCCGTAGCGCAGCCGCAGATTGACACAGCGCGCGCGCCGGCCCATGCGACGCAGGTCCGCGCCAACGCTCTCCGCGTAGCCGCGCAGCGACGCCCGCAACACGGCCACGTCGGCAATGTCGCGCGCGTAGGTACCCTCGCGGCTGACCGACTTCGCGCCCTCGCGCTCGCCGGCCACCGGCGTCGTGTCGACGCCGCGCGCTCGCTCGCCCAGGCCCGGCCCCCAGCTCCCGAACGTCGCGCGCAGCCGGCCCGGCGACATCGCCGCCACCTGGCCGAGCGTGCGAATGCCCAGCCGCGCCAGCTCCGACTCCGCCTTCGGGCCCAGGCCGGGCAGGTCGCGCACGGGCCGCGGCGCGAGGAACGCTGCCTCGTCGCCCGCTGGCACGACGAGCAGCCCGTCGGGCTTCGCGGCGTCCGAGGCGATCTTGGCGAGCGACTTGCCGCTCGCGATGCCGACCGACGCCGCGATCTCCAGCTCGACGCGCACGCGACGCCGGATCGCCTCGCCGGCGGCGCGGGCGACTTCCCCGTCCGGCGCGGAGGCGTCGCTGCCGCACGCAGCCGCGACGATCGGCCCGCAGCCGGTGAGATCGAGGAACGCTTCGTCGAGGCCGGCCGGCTCCACGATGGGCGAGAACTCGCGCAGAATGGCGTGGAAGCCCTTCGAGACCTTCTCATACGCTCGAAAGTCGCCGCGCAGGAAGACCGCCTGCGGACAGAGACGCTTGGCCGTGCTCAGCGGCATGCCGGAGCGCACGCCGAACACGCGCGCTTCGTACGACGCGGTGGCGGCGACGCCACGGCCGCCCGGGTCGCCGCCGACGATGACGGGCTTGCCGCGCAGCGACGGGTCGCGCGCCTGCTCGACCGCGACGAAGAACGCGTCGAGGTCGACGTGCATGATCGTTCGAGGTCGGTCCATGCCCACCCAGCATACTCCAGCAAGGATGTTCTGATCGTACGCAGCGAGGAGCGAGCTGTCAAGCTGCGCTTCCTCGCCGCGGGGTAGGGGGATCGTCAGGCGCTAGCGCGCAGGCTCTCGGCCGAGGGCTCGGCGGCGAGCGCCGCGCCGGCGCTGTCGAGCCAGGAGATCGCTTTTTCGAACCAGCGGCCCTGAGCTTCCGCGACCGCCAGCGCGGCCTCCAGTGTGAGGAGCAGGCCGGCTTGCGCCGCATCCGTTCGCGGCACCTGCGACAGGCGGTTGCGGAGATCCACGACCTCGGCCTCATATTCGTCGCGCTGCTCCTCGAGCCGGCGCGCCAGCACGTCCGGAGGCATCCGCTCAAGGCAGTAGAGCCGCACGAGCATCTCGTCCTTGTGGGAGTGCGGCGAACAGCGACCGGCCAGCCAGTCGTCGAGCGCCTCCTGGCCCTCGGGCGTGAGCGAGTAGATCTTTTTCGCCGGGCGATTGGGCAGCTCGATCTCCTCGGCCTCCACCAGGCCGGCGGACTGCAGCTTCGCCATCTCGCCGTAGATCTGCTGGAGCCGCGCCTCCCAGAGATGGCCAAGCTGCCTCTGCAGCAAGCGTCCGAGCCCATAGCCGCTGTTCGGCTTCTTGCTGAGTAGTGCCAGCAGGACGTATCGCAGACTCATCGTTGCCCCCCTCCATGCCGCTCCACCCCCGATGGAGAGCGCCCTTCACGGCCAACCCGCCACAAGGGTCTGCTGGTTGCAGATCGTACGGGTGCGTTGACAGCCAAGTCAAGATACAAACGTGACTAGGTCGCCCGCGCGTATACCGGCCCGTGCCTGCAACTATTTGCGCTACCACACGAGGTTATCGCTCGGCTCGACGCGATGCCATGGCGGCGCCGTGAAGATGGCGCAAAGGAGCTTGACGTTGGCCAGATCCTCGCTGCCGGTGCTACACTCGCAGCACTATTGCGAGCAGGAGGCTGGCCATGCCTGAAGAACGTGTTGGCGTGATCAACGACTACTTCGCGAAGATCAACGTCGCTGGCATCGACCTCGAAGCGACGCTCCACGCCGGTGATACCATCCACATCCGCGGCCACACGACCGACCTAGAGCAGGTCGTCGAGTCGATGCAGGTCGAGCACGAGCAGGTGGACGAGGCTGGGCCGGGCGCCCAGATCGGCATCAAGGTGAAGGACCGCTGCCGCGGCGGCGACGTCGTCTATAGGGTCACGTAGCGAGCGGAGGCGGGCTTGCCCCTGGTAGGGCATGCCGCCCACTTCTCGCCGCAGCGAGTCCGCCTCTGGCGGACAGTCGGCGGTCGAACTCAGCTCTTCAGCTCGGGCGCCACCGGCCATGCCACACCCTTCAGGGTGTGGTCGTCGTCATCACCTAAGCACACGCTTGATCGGCCGCCCAACGAAGGTACTGAGCAGCGCGCTCACGACGCTGACGAGCAGCGCGGCTAGGAACGCCGCGATGAAGCCATCGATGTCCACGTTGAAGTCGAGCTGACCCGCAATCCAGGCGGTGAGCGCGAGCATCGCGGTGTTGATCACCAGGGCGAACAGGCCCATGGTCAGGCAGGTGATGGGCAGGCCGAGCAGCTCCGCCACGGGCTTGATCACGGCGTTCACCGCGGCGAAGATCGCCGCTGCGGCCACGACCGACTGCCAGCCATCGATGTCGAATCCTCGCACCCACTCGGATGCCAGCCAGAGCGCGGCGGCGTTGACGCCAAGACGCACGGCGAGGGCGAGCAGCCGTGGTTCGCTTTGGCGGGCCATGGATGATGGAGTGCGAGGGAGCCTGCGCTACGAGGCGGTCTGGTCCTTGGACGCGTTGCGGCGCTTGGCGATGCGCCTGATCATCCGCAGGACGCGGTTCTGGCGGCTGGTGACCGTCGCGGCGTTCTCGATCTCCTCCGACGTGATCTGGTCGATGATCTCGTCCGGGTGCTGGCCGCGGCGTAGCCGCCGGGCGACGGCAACGCCCGCGAGCGCCATCAGCGCGCCCGAGGCGATCACCGCGGGCCCGGCGAAGCTCTTGTAGCGGCTGGAGAGAGCGGGGAACTTTTCGGCGGCGCGGTGGGCCAGATTCAGGGCCTGGCGCGTCGCGGTGTCCGGGCTGTCGCCTTCAACCTGGTCCCAAAGGTCGTCCTGGTCAGGCTGGTGATCGTTGTCGGTCTTCGGCCGTTGGGCGGCGCGGGTCATTGGACGGGGCCTCCTGTGGAGCAAAATCCGCGGTGCGGTGTGAGGATCTCAGCGTACACCAACCATGGACGAAAGGGAAGAGCCCGCGGGCCTGACCCGCGGCTCTGCCGTTGTCTTGCATCGCAACAGTCGGCGCAGTTAGATTGGAGTCCAATGGCTATGAGGGGTAGTCGGCAAGCCCGCGTGGAAGAGAAGCTGAGACGTGCCGAGGAGCAGGCATGGCGCTTCGAGTCGCGACCACTTATCACACTCACCGAGCACACCATCGATCTAGCAGATCTCGACCCGTTTGTCGTTGAACTGCAGAAGGTCTTCAACCAAGTCGTAATCAGTCGCCAAAGAGCTGGCCCGGCAGCAGGCGGCCTATATCCAGACGCCGCTATCTACATCGCACTCGGTGGTGCGGCAGTCGCGATCGCCGCGGCGGCTCAGGGCTTCTTCTCTGAGCTTGGCAAGGACGCCTACAGAGGTCTGCGAAAGGCTCTCTACTCTGCATACAGTAGAACAAGGACTGAAACGAACGGCCGTAAGTACTCCTCCTTGGCCATCGAGGTTCCGTGCGCTCCCGAGAGCAGTCTGCTGTTCTTGCTGCGCCCTGGTCTTGATGAGGAGAGCTTCGAGAACGCATTGTTGGCTCTAATCGAGGTTCTCCAGACCGCCGATTCAGAGCCTCCCGCTGGAATGATGTCCACCTGGATGGAGTGGGACGTCGACGGTCGCGAGTGGGTGGCGCGTAGTTGGTGATTTCAGACTAGTAGGGCAAGGGCCGGCGCCTAGTCCGGCCGGAGCTGGCGCGCCAGGTTCGCCATCTCGATCGCGCTTACGGCGGCTTCGTAGCCGCGGTCGGCCGTCTTGCCGCCGGCGCGGTCGAGCGCCTGCTCCAGGTTGTCCGGCGTGATCACGCCGAAGATCACCGGCACGCCGGTATCGCGCGCCACCTCGCCTACGCTGCGCGCCACCGCGTGGGAGATGTAGTCCGCGTGCGCCGTCTCGCCGCGGATCACCGCGCCCACGCAGACGACGACGTCGTAGCGCCCGGTCTCGGCGAGCCGCCGCGCGACGAACGGCAGCTCGAACGCGCCGGGCACCCACGCCACGTCGACGTCGTCCGAAGCGACGCCGTGCCGCTCGAGCGCGGTGCGGGCGCCGCTCAGCAGGCGCGTCGTGACGTTTTCGTTGAATCGAGCAACGACGAGCGCGACGTGGAGGCCCGCGCCGTTGAGGTCGCCCTGGAACGTGGCGCCCATCGACGCCTCCTAGAGGCTCCCCTCGTGCTGGTCGTCCAGCTGGTGGCCCAGCTTCGTGCGCTTGGTCTCCAGGTAGCGGATGTTGTGCTCGTTCGGCTTGACGATGATCGGCACGCGTTCGACCATGCGCAGGCCGTAGCCCTCCAGGCCGGCGCGCTTCGTCGGGTTGTTG